>CAJTSO010000014.1:0-3102 GCA_910579115.1 uncultured Selenomonadaceae bacterium | reverse complement strand
ACCAAGTCACCAACCAAGTCACCAACCAAGTCACTAACCAAGTCACCAACCAAGTTGATATTGAAAAAGACAGATTGGTAAGGTTCTGTAGCGTGGCCAGGAGTATGGCTGAAATGATGGAGTATTTGCAATTGAACAACCGGGGATATTTCCGGCACAAGTACATTGTCCCATTGATGCAGGAGCAGCGAATTGTGATGACAATACCTGAGAAGCCTCGGAGCAGACTACAGAAATATATAAAAAAATAGAGGGCGCGTTGCTGCCGGCAGAGGCGGTAATCAGCAATTCAGCCTGAATCGTAATGTATATTCTCCGATATATATTCTTTAGGGAATGTATTTTGCGGTCAGGCTTCCCTTTAATGTATACAGTAGAACATAAGCCGGTCCTGTAGAAAGGGACCGGCTTTTTTGATATACTGTGCGATGTTATCATATTTTATTCATAATTTAAGGGGGATTTTCCACATGAGCCTTTCTATCCAGATTCTCTTCGCCCTGATACTGGCGGTAATTGCCGGTCTGGGGGCCGGAACCGAGGGTCTGCCGTTCTGCAATGCCTGGCTTGCGCCGATCGGTACGATTTTCGTCAATCTCATCAAGATGATGATCGTTCCGGTGGTTTTCACTTCTCTCATCGTGGGTATGACCAGTCTGGGAGACACCAAAAAGCTCGGCCGCATCGGTCTTAAGACTGTCGTTTTCTACCTGTGTACCACGGCTGTCGCCATCGTCATCGGGTTTGCCGTGGCCGGTATTACCGAGCCGGGGGTCGGCCTGGCCATGGCCGGTAAGGCTCCTGCGGTGAAGGAGGCTCCTTCCTTCATGGCCGTTCTCGTGGGTATGGTTCCCACCAATCCGCTGGCCAGCATGGTAAAGGCGGACATCCTGCCGATTATCATTTTCGCTCTCTTTATTGGATACGGAATCCTTCAGGTTGAGCCTGACCATCAGAAGACCGTCATTGGTTTCTTCGATGCCTGCGCGGAGGTTTGCTACAAGGTAGTCGCCGTGGTCATGAGCTTTGCTCCAATTGGCGTGTTCTGCCTTCTTGTTCCGGTCGTGGCCAAGAATGGGCCGGCCGTGCTTTTGCCGCTTATTTCCGTCATCGTCACCATGGCTATCGCCTGCATTATTCATACCACCGTGGTGTACAGCGGCCTTGTCAGTGCGCTGGCAAAAATGAGCCCCGCGAAGTTTTTCAACGGGGCTTCCGAGCATATGCTGGTGGCCTTTACCACCTGCTCCTCCGCGGCGGCGCTTCCTATCAACATGAAAAACACTCAGGAGAAGCTGGGGGTTTCCCGTGAGGTGGCCAGTTTCGTTCTTCCGCTGGGAGCAACTATCAACATGGATGGCACGGCCATTTATATGGGTATCTGCTCCCTTTTCATCGCCAATGTTTTCGGCATTGATCTCACCATGAATCAGATGATGATGATCGTCCTTACGGGTACCCTTGCTTCCATCGGTACGGCCGGTGTCCCGGGAGCCGGTCTCATCATGCTGGCAATGGTTCTTCAGTCCGTTGGCCTGCCACTTGAGGGCCTTGCCCTGGTAGCCGGTATTGACCGGGTTCTCGATATGATGCGTACCTGCGTCAATGTCACTGGCGATACGGCTGCTGCCTGCGTTATTGATAGTGGCGAGCGGTAATAATATTGCTCCGGTGTCTTTCAGGGCGGATGCTTTGGCGTCCGCCCTTTTCATGTATTTTTTCAGGGGATTGGGGTATAATATAAGAAAAGGTATATTGAATGACAATTGTCTGTTGTTGGATTTTAGTTTAAGATTCATATTGGAAATATATATTTGCCTTAAAATCCTTGCTGGAGGAAATCTGTAGTTCAGAGAAGGGGTAGCGGAATGTCTAATGAATATAAAAGTGGCGGAACATTTGGGCAAAATAAGGAAGATTGATTTTGACGGTGGAGTTTGGCGAGGGACAGTGGGCATGTGTTCATATATAGTCTCTGCTGATATTGAGGACGCAGATCAATATCAGCATTTTCTTATTGGAAATTATTGTTCGATTGCCCATGCTATTACATTTGTCATGGGGCGTAATCATGATTATAATGCTGTGTCTACGGCGGCATTTGGAGAAATTTTTGCGAAAGATATACCAAAATCAGTACATAAGAGATGCGTAAATCATAATCAACTGGTGATCGGAAATGATGTCTGGCTTGGCCGGGGCTGTACCATAATGAGCGGCGTGCATATTGGGAATGGGGCGATAGTAGCTGCCGGGGCGGTGGTTACAAAGGATGTGCCGCCTTATGCCATCGTTGGGGGAAATCCGGCAAAGCTCATCCGATACCGGTTCGATAATGATACCATCGCAAGGCTGCAAAAATTAAAATGGTGGTACTGGCCGTTAGAAAAGCTGGTGACCGCCATTGACCATATGGCAGACGTAGAGGTCTTCCTGGAAAAGTATAATAATGATATAGCGGAGCCGAAGCTTGAAACAACAATTGCCGGGGAGTTGGAAAATAAGCGTAAAGCAGGGGTAAAAATGTATACTATGGCAGCCGGTGAATAGGAAGATAGTTTGTGGTACGAGGCAGCCGCGCGTTATATCGAGGAAAAGAAAAGCGAGGATAATTCCCTGCTGCTGTTACTGACTAGCCAGAGCAGTCGGTTGGATAAAATGAAATCACTTCTTGGTCTGCTGGAAAAAAAGGGGGTGGTGGCGCCGTTGCTTTGTACATATGATGTCAGTGATGATGTGCCGGTGGATGTTTTGGCCAAAACGGATGTACTTATCACTACCAAGTCGTTTCGATCGCTTCAGTATTGGGATTACGCGTCTGATTACGGGGTTAAAGCGGTTTATGCCGGCGATGGGGATATTTTCTGGTAGGAGCCAAGTATTTTGTTATTTTACTCCTCAGGCGCCTGCGGAAACGGTTCCCCTAAATGGGAGCCTATGAGATTGATGATAAGTTACTTCTTTCAACAGCCAGGCTTGAACTTTTCCAGCGAATGTATGATAATATGATTGAAGGCAGATACCACAGGGAATAACGTGCAGATATAAAAGGCGGTGATGATATTGCCAATCAAGCCCTATGATGAACTGACAATCCAGGAC
>CAJTSO010000013.1:45091-45332 GCA_910579115.1 uncultured Selenomonadaceae bacterium | reverse complement strand
CCTTCGGCACACCCTACCTGGTTCGGCCTATTGAACACGGGGCGGACATCGTGATCCACTCCGCCACTAAGTTTATCGGCGGTCATGGCACCACGCTGGGCGGCATCATCGTAGACGGCGGCAAATTTGATTGGAAAGCATCCGGCAGATACGCCCCCATCGCCGCGCCTAACTCCAGCTACCATGGGGTCAGCTTTATAGATGCTGCCGGTCCCGCCGCCTTTGTCACCTACATTCGGGC
>CAJTSO010000013.1:39716-45081 GCA_910579115.1 uncultured Selenomonadaceae bacterium | reverse complement strand
GAGGGACACCGGGGCAACGATTTCTCCCTTTGCGGCGTTCCTGCTTTTGCAGGGCGTTGAGACCCTCTCGCTGCGGGTAGAGCGCCACGCTGAGAACACTCAAAAGGTGGTGGAATACCTGGCCAATCATCCTCAGGTGGAACGGGTTAATCACCCAAGCCTGCCGGAGCATCCTGACCATGCCCTGTATGAGAAGTATTTCCCCAACGGCGGCGCATCCATCTTTACCTTTGAAATCAAGGGCGGGCAGGCGGAGGCTCATAAGTTTATCGACAATCTGGAAATTTTCTCCCTGCTGGCCAACGTGGCGGATGTGAAATCCCTTGTGATTCATCCCGCTACCACCACCCATTCCCAGCTCTCCCCGGAGGAGCTGTTGAATCAGGGCATCAAGCCCAATACCATCCGGCTGTCCATCGGCACGGAACATATCGACGACATCATCGCCGATTTGGAGAAGGGGTTTGCCGCTGTGGCGCGGGGATGACAAGGAAAGACTTTTTACGAAATTTGCTCCGTTTGGTATAATGATGGCGCAAATAAAAGAAAGAAGGTCATAATATGTCCAATATTTACACGTCCGCCGACCAGCTAATCGGTAGAACGCCCCTGTTAGAGCTGACCAATATTGAGAAGGAGGAGGGGCTGAAAGCCCGGATTCTGGCCAAGCTGGAGTATTTCAATCCCGCCGGGTCGGTGAAGGACCGCATTGCCAGGGCGATGCTTGATGAGGCGGAGGCCAGCGGAAAGCTGAAGCCCGGCTCCACCATCATCGAGCCCACCTCCGGAAACACGGGAATCGGGCTGGCCTCTGTGGCGGCAGCAAGGGGCTACCGCATCATTATCACCATGCCGGACACGATGAGCGTGGAGCGCCGCCAGCTGATGAAGGCCTACGGGGCGGAGCTGGTTCTCACCGAAGGAGCCGAAGGGATGAAAGGGGCTATTGCTAAGGCAGAGGAGCTGGCAAAGGAGATTCCTGGAAGTTTTATCCCCGGCCAATTCGTCAATCCGGCCAATCCCGCCGCTCACCATTCCACCACCGGCCCGGAAATCTGGGCGGACACTGACGGAAAAGTGGATATCTTTGTGGCGGGGGTGGGCACCGGCGGCACCATCACCGGCGTGGGACAGTATTTGAAGGAGCAAAATCCGGCGGTGAAGGTGGTGGCGGTGGAGCCAAAGGATTCCCCTGTTCTCAGCGAGGGCCGCTCCGGGGCTCATAAAATTCAGGGCATTGGGGCGGGCTTTGTACCGGAGATTCTGGACACTGCCATCTACGACGAGATCATTCCCGTATCCAACGAAAACGCTTTTACCGCCGGGCGGTTGGCAGGCCGCAAAGAGGGTATCCTGGTGGGGATTTCTTCCGGGGCGGCGCTACACGCGGCAATCGAATTGTCCATGCGGCCTGAGAATGCAGGTAAGACAATTGTCGTCCTGTTCCCTGACACCGGCGACCGATACCTGTCCACACCGCTGTTTGATGACTGAAGATGAGACGACCACGCCGGTGCTTTCACCGGCGTGGTCGTCTCTGTAAAGGAGACTCTGGAGGATGGCAAGGAGCGAATCGCCGCCTGTATCGACGTGTCAGCCAAAGACAATCAACGACAATTGATATATAAAATATTATTGGAAAAATAGTTGACAATATTTCCCTGTGGGTATACACTCTTTCCAAGTTAAAATTTCATAGGACAAATCATTGAACGGGAAATAGTAATCTGACGGTTGAATGTTCAGCGAGCCGGTGATGAGCGCAGCTCAGGTGTGATGATCGGTCAGGAGACGCAGACGAATGGTCCCGGGAGAGTCCTCCGAAAGTTTTTACCGTGTAGGCAGGAACGGAAGCCTCCGTTATCGGGCTGAGAATATCGAACCTTTCAGGTTCTGCATTCAATAATGAAGATCATTCATCGGGTGGCACAGTGAATCCATTTCGTCCCGTGGGGGCGGAGTGGCTTTTTTGTTTGACTGATTGTTTAGCTGATGAATGATGAATTAGGGTGGTACCGCGATCCGTTTCGCCCCTGAAGCCAAATATTTGCGCTGACGGGTGGGAAACGGTTTTTTTTATTTGAATAAACGATGCAGAAAGAAGTGGATCATTATGATGAAGCATTATCTTAACAGGGTTGCAGGGGGACAGGAATTAACAAAGGCAGAGGCGCTGGTTGCCGTCAGCAGGAAACCGGCATGTTGATTAAGATTTGCGGAATCAAAGACATCGAAGCTGCCCGGGCAGCCGAGGAAGCGGGAGCTGATTTTATCGGCTTTATCCTCTCGCCGGTTTCCCGGCGGTATGTAGAGCCGGAAAAGGCGGCGGAGATATGCCGGGGCGTCAGCCGGATAAAAAAAGTCGGGGTATTCGTAAATGCTGCGGTCGAATATGTCAATAATACGGCGAAGCTCTGCGGGCTCGATTACGTTCAGCTCCATGGGCGGGAATCCGCCGATTATGCGGCCAAAATAGAATACCCCCTGATAAAGGCATTTCGCTATGGAGATGATTTTTTTCTGGAAGCAGCCGATAGTTATCCGGCGGAGATCATTCTCCTGGACAGCTTTACAAAGGATGAGTGGGGCGGTACAGGACGGGCCTTCGGCTGGAAGAAAGCGGCGATTGAAGCAGGCAGGCTCACGAAACCGTTTTTCGTCGCCGGGGGAATCTCAACGGAAAACGCGCTGGAGGCAATAAGTATCTTCAACCCCGCTGGACTTGATGCCTCCGGCAGTCTTGAGGACGATGCGGGCAATAAATCGCCTGAGAAAATCCGCGATTACATAGAGCTCTTGAAAAGAAGCACTTGACAAAAGGACTGGACAGGCAGGGAAGGTGGACAGAATGAGAGATATTCTTGCGGAAATAATAGAAAAGAAGCGGGCGGTTGTTGAGGAGGCAAAAAAGAACAACTCCCTTGACAAAATTAAGGCTGAACTGAACCAGGGAACCCATCGGATGAGAGCTGTGCTGGAAAAGGCTGAATTTTCCCTTATTGCCGAGTGCAAGCTTAATTCCCCGGCTAAGGGTCGCCTTTCTACGGGCTATGACGTCACCCAGCTGGCAAAAATCTTCAGCGAAACCGGGGCGGCGATGTTATCCGTTCACACGGATTCCCATTTTCTGGGGCGAAATGAAGATATTCCCGCCGTGAAAAAGGTTACAGGACTTCCCGTAATGCGCAAGGATTTCATAATCGACGAATATCAGATTTATGAGGCGCGATGGCTTGGAGCAGACGCGGTTCTCCTGATAGCCAGAATACTTACCGGGAAGCAATTAAAGGATTTCCTGGAGGTGGTTCACAATCTGGGGATGGACGCCCTGATCGAGGTTCACGATGAGGCTGACGTGGATAAGGCGCTGGCTTCCAACGGGAGATTTATTGGAATAAACAACCGGAATCTGAAGACGTTTGCTACGTCAATCGAGAATACGCTGGAGCTGCTGCCTTACATAGAAAGGAACAATACTCAGGCGGACCGCATTCTCATCAGTGAGAGCGGTATCCACGATGGTTCAGATACGGAGAAACTCAGGCTGGCCGGATGTCGAGGAGTTCTGGTGGGAGAAGGGCTGGTGGTGGCTGAGGATATAGGGGGTATGACGAAAGAAATCGCTGCCGCCGGAAGATGATTGCGGGAAGTACGATGTATTCTTTCGGAGGGTAGCGGGATGAATCGCGAGAGAAACGGAAAATTTCGCTAAGAAAATGGCTTTTTAACAGTTCATTCAGTTAAAATATAAAGTGATTAAAACGGAGGAAAGAAAATGGCGACTAAAAGGTTTGGCAAATATGGCGGACAGTATGTACCGGAAACGGTAATGCCTGTTCTGAACGAATTAGAAGAAGCCTATGATAAATACAAGGATGATCCGCAGTTTATCGCTGACTTCAAAAAGATATTAAAAGAGTATGCAGGCCGCCCCTCTATGCTTTATTATGCCGAGAAGCTTACCCGGCATTACGGCAAGGCAAGGATTTTTCTGAAGCGGGAGGACCTGCTTCACACCGGCGCCCACAAGATAAACAATGCCTTGGGGCAGGCTGTTCTGGCCAGGCGCATGGGTAAGAAGTGCATTATTGCCGAGACGGGCGCCGGTCAGCATGGCGTTGCCTCGGCGACGGTGGCGGCTCTTTTTGGCTTTAAGTGCAAGGTGTTCATGGGCAAGGTGGACGTTGAGCGGCAGAAGCTGAATGTTTTCCGCATGAAGCTTCTGGGGGCAGAGGTCATTCCGGTTGAGGGAGGCTCCGGTACCTTGAAGGATGCGATGAACGAGGCGATCCGCTATTGGTCCGCCCATGTGGACGATACTTATTATCTCATTGGCACCGTTGCCGGTCCGGCTCCTTATCCTGAACTTGTCCGGGACTTTCAGAAGGTCATTGGCGAGGAAATCCGCCGGCAGGTGAAGGAACAGGCCGGCGGCCGCCTGGACTATCTGGTTGCCTGTGTAGGCGGCGGTTCCAATGCGATGGGAACCTTCTACGATTTCCGCAACGATAAGGAGGTAAAAAAATTTGGCGTAGAGGCAGCCGGAAAAGGAATGGATACCGATGAACACGCCCTGACTCTCGAAAAGGGCCGTCCCGGCGTCCTTCACGGGGCGTACAGCTACCTGTTACAGGATGATGACGGGCAGGCGCTGGAGGCATATTCTATTTCTGCCGGGCTTGACTATCCCGGCGTAGGCCCTGAGCATTCCTATTTCAAGGACGCGGGCGTTGTCGATTATGTCGGCATCACCGATGATGAGGCACTGGCAGCCTTCCGCCTTTTATCTGAGCTGGAGGGCATTATCCCCGCAGTGGAAAGCTCTCATGCTCTGGCCTATCTTGAAAAGCTCATGCCCTCCACCAGGGAGGACGAGGTAGTCGTTGTCTGCCTCTCCGGACGGGGCGATAAGGACGTTCAGATGGTAGCAAAGGTGCTGGGGGAGGAGATTTGAAATGAATCGCATAGACAGTAAATTTAGAGAATTGAAAGCAGACAATAAAAAGGGTCTCGTGATCTTTATTACGGCTGGCGCGCCTGATATTGAAACGACAATTGCCGCTGTAAAAATGGCCGAGGCAAACGGCGCGGACGCCATTGAGCTGGGCATTCCCTTTTCCGACCCAATGGCCGACGGCCCGATTATCCAGCGGTCATCCTTTGAAGCCATCAAGAAGGGTATGACAGTGCCGAAGCTCATCGACCTTGTGAAAAAAATCCGCTCCTTTACCAATATCCCGCTTTTAGCCATGGGATATCTTAACAACCTTTTGAATTACGGCTTGGCTGAATTTTTCGCCGACGCTAAGGAGGCCGGTTTGGACGGACTTATCCTGCCGGATGTTCCCCATGAGGAATCGGCAGA
>CAJTSO010000013.1:0-39684 GCA_910579115.1 uncultured Selenomonadaceae bacterium | reverse complement strand
GGGAACGGTTCCCCGCCGTATTTCCGAAATCTGCGCTGACGCAAAAGGCTTTATATATTGCGTATCTGTCAATGGTGTTACCGGCGTCCGGAAAATTGACTACGGCCCTATTGGAAAGGTGGCCAGGTCTGTAAAGGAGCAGAGCGACGTTCCTGTGGCCGTAGGCTTCGGTATCGGCTCCGGGGAAGCTGCCGTCGAGGCTGCCGTAAATGCTGACGCTGTCATCGTGGGTTCAGCGGTTGTAAAGAAGCTGCTGGAGCATGACCTGGAGGCGGCTGCAAAGATTATCGCCGAGATACGCGCCGCATTGGATAAAGCCTATAACTAAATTGAAAAAGGGCGGTCATGAACCGCCCTTTTCCCGTAAAGAAAACAGGTCACGGCCTAAGGCTGCGGCCTGCTTTTGCGTGGGAATCAACGCAATATGATATACTTGAAAAGGTTAGTGAATGAATATCACCTTATTTAGGGAATGGGAGACAAAATGAAAGACATAGAGCTGCGTATAAGACGATACTGGGCGCCAGAGCAAAGGATTTTGGCATTGTCCGGAAAAACGAACTGAATGACGATATTTCCCGGCGATGGCTTTCAGAAATTCTCTGCCGTCTGCCAAAGGATAAAAAACTTAAAATCCTGGATGTGGGAACGGGAACCGGGTATTTTGCAATCCTTCTGGCGAAGCAGGGATATTCGGTGACCGGTATAGATATCAGCCGGGTAATGCTCGCAGAAGCCCGCTGTCAATGCAGAGCATTTTGTGTACCGGCGGAGCTTCTGGAGATGGACGCCCAGGCTTTAGCTTTTCCTGATGGTGCTTATGATGTAGTCATATCCCGCAATCTGATATGGACGCTCCCGGAACCGCAGAAAGCCTATAGAGAGTGGGTAAGGGTACTGAAACCGGGAGGGATTCTGCTGAACTTTGACGCGGACTATGCCAGCAATGTCCGCCATCACAATCAAAGGGAGTCCTATATTAAGCCTGATGATTTTTACGGTCACTGGGGCATTACAAAGGAGCTGGAAAGGGAAAATGCCGAGATAACCCTGGCAATGCCGGCCAGCCGGCAGAAACGGCCTGAATGGGATATGAAGGTTTTGCGGGAATCCGGCCTGCAAAACGTTTCTTCCGACAGGGCCGTTGGTCAGAAAATTCTGCTTGACCACGACCTGTCCGATGCGCCAATGTTTCTGGTGACAGGGACTAAGGAATAGCTGGTAATTTTTATCGCCCCATAGTATAGCGCTGATTTTAACAATATAATTTCAACTTTACTGTCTGTGTACGGAAATTTTATTCTAAGTCCTGATAATGGGATGAATGTAGTGATATGCTGTGATCATAGAAATAAACGATTTACTAAATACAATAGAAAGGAGCTATAAAAATAGGGAAAAGGCAGTAAATGTAGAATAATTAATTCATAGAAATGAGGCGATGAGAGTGAAATACGCGATAAATAGTGATCGAGATTATCCTGCCCACATAAAGGAGATTCCTGAAACCGGAAAATATGACACCCAGCTCGTTCAGGAACATTGCCGGAATGTAGCGGCTTTAGCCGAGGAAAAACTAAAAGTAGTGGGTCTGGGGAGAACGGCGTATTTGGCCGGACTGTTGCATGATATGGGCAAATTCACAAATGATTTTCGAGAATACATTATAAAGGCGGTGAATGGAGAAGAGGTGAAGCAAGGCTCCGTTAATCACAGTTTTGCCGGTGTCAGGTATGTGTTAAACAGGTATCACCAAAAAGAAGCTGATGACTATTCTAAAATTACTTCGGAAATCATTGCCTATGCGATCGGAGCACATCACGGCTTGTTTGACTGTATCGATAAGAACGGGCAAAACGGTTTTATATATAGGCAGACAAAGGATAAAATAGCCTATGATGAAGCGGTGAACAATTTTTTGGCGGCATGTGCCGACAATGATGAACTGGATAATACTTTCGACGAAGCAGTTGATGAACTGCGCAGGGTTATCGACAGCCTGAATGAGATTCTTCCTGACTCGGAAAATGCCATGTCAGAAATGATGTTTTATTTGGGAATATTGGCAAGATTGGTGCTTTCCGCCACGATTGATAGCGATTGGGAGGATACGGGAAACTTTAAGAAAGGTGTATCATCTACTGCATTGCCTGAGAAGCCCACGGACTGGTCGGCAGTCCTTGACAATATAATGCATCAACTGGACAGCCTGCCCAATAGCAACGAAATTGCGAAAGCGAGGCGCTGGATTTCAGATCAGATTGCCGAAATGGAGACGAAGCCAGCCAAAATATATCGCCTTAGCCTTCCGACCGGTAGCGGCAAAACTTTAACTTCATTGAGATTTGCCGTTAAAAATGCGATGAAAGGGAAAAAGCATACATATTTTGTAATGCCGCTTTTGTCAATAATCGATCAGAATGCCAAGGAGATTCGTAAATACGTAGGAAATGACAGCCTCATCTTGGAACATCACTCAAATGTGATGCCTGACGGGGATGCTATTGAAAATGAAATTAGCAGTATGAGGAAAGATTTACAGATCGATTGGCATGAATCGATCATCATAACGACGCTGGTTCAGTTTCTATTGACTTGTTTTGGCGGCAAGTCATCGTCCATTCGCAGGTTTTACGCTCTTACGAATAGCATTATCGTTTTGGATGAAGTGCAGACTGTACCGGCAAAAATGCTTGCGCTGTTCAATCTTATCATAAACTTTTTGTCGACCGTTGGGAAATCAGTAATCGTCCTTTGCTCAGCTACCCAGCCGACACTTATGGAAACAGCACATCCAATGATAACGGCGACGGAAATGCTGGAGTTACCGAATGAAATACAAAAGGTTTTCAAACGGGTCACAATAAAAGCTGAAGCGCCTCGGTCTCTGGCAGGAATTGGGGAAAGGATTGGCGAATTGCTCCAAGAGGTTAAGTCGATTTTAGTGGTTTGTAATGTCAAGAATGAAGCAAAGAACCTGTATGAGATGGCCGCCAATATTTCCGGAAACATTGAATGTTTTCATTTGTCGGCAAATATGTGCGTGGCTCATAGGATGAAAAAGATAGAGGAAATCATCAAGGCCCTTGAAGAGATAAAGCTGAATCCTGATACAGCCCCGAAGGTGATTTGTATTGCAACTCAGGTTGTAGAAGCCGGGGTAGACATTTCTTTCGAGTCTGTTATCAGACTTGAGGCCGGTATGGATAACATCGTACAGGCCGCTGGGCGGTGCAACCGTCATGGTGAAATTAATGGTGGAGCGCAAGTTTATGTAATAAGAAATACAGATAACAGATTGCAAAGACTTTTGGAAATAAAAGCGGCTCAGGATGCTACGGAAAATCTCTTAGTTTATCTTGCTAAGAGAGATGATGTTGATCAAGAGCTGGATTCCCCTGAATCAATAGACCGGTTTTATAGAAATTTGTATGAATCGCAAAAAGCGGAATATCAGGATTTCACTATACCATATAATAGGGAGCCAAACGCTCAGTCAATATATCAGCTTATGGCAGAAAATTACGGGTTTTGCCGGGAAAATGAAGACAATGGATTTGTCTTGCAGCAGGCGCTAAAAACTGCCGGAAGGCTTTTTACCGTATTTGAGGAAAATACGACGGATGTGGTTGTGCCGTACGGAGCCAAAGGTAAAGAGTTGATTGCTGATATGTGTTCGGAGCGGGCAAAATATGATGCTCCATACGCCAGAGCCCTAGTGCGTGAAGCAAGATTCTATACTGTGTCCATGTTTGAATACCAGATGAAAGATTTAGCCAAGGTGGATGCAATAAAGGAAGTAGAAGATTTAGGGATATATATTCTGAAAGAGGCCTATTACAACGAGCAATTTGGCATTGACTACGAAGGGGACTCGGATGATTTCCTGAGTAAGTGAAAGGAGGAAGATCATGCAGCATGAGAATAAGGTCTCGTTTTTGGTATACGGAGATTATGCTCTGTTCAGCGATCCAATAATGAGAACCGGGGGAGAAAAATGCACCTATCAGATACCGACCTATGAGGCAATTAAGGGGATAATGCATTCAATCTACTGGAAACCAACCCTGATATGGGTAATTGATCGGGTAAGGGTTATGAAGCGGATTCAGACCGAGGTGAAGGGGATACGACCGGTAAAGTATAACGGTAAAAATGGTAAAAATGATCTGTCCTATTACACTTACCTGAAAGATTGCGCCTATCAAGTGGAGGCCCACTTTGAATGGAATGAGAACCGGTCGGAACTAAAAAATGACAGAAATGAGAACAAGCACCATGAAATTGCTAAACGGTGCATTGGAAAAGGAGGACGCCGGGACATATTTTTAGGGGCTAGAGAATGTCAGGGCTTTGTGGAGCCTTGCTCTTTTGGCGAAGGCCCAGGAGACTATGATGGTATCCCAGAGTTGTCTTTTGGCCTGATGCTTCATGGTATCACCTATCCTGATGAGGCATACTCAAATGAAACCAAAGGGGTTATGACGACTCGTTTATGGCGGCCGGTGATGAAGAAAGGCATTATTGAGTTTATTCGCCCTGAGCAGTGCGAGATCACCAGAATGATCAGGCCGATGAAAATGAGAATCTTTGGAAATAGCGAGGGGAATTTCCAAGTGGCAGAGGAATTGTGGGGTGAAATAGATGGGCCTGCTGCAAAAGGCATATGAAACCTATGAAAATCATCGTGATCGGGTGGAGAAAATAGTGGCCGGAGAGAAAGCACCACTGCTGCCGGTAGCGCACAATACTCAAAAGGCGCAAATAGAAATTTCTATCAGCGTAAGCGGCGATTTTATGGGCTGTTGTGCTGTGAATAAAGTAGACTGCGACACAGTGATACCTGTGACCATTGAATCGGCCGGTAGAACCGGAAAAACACCACATCCGTTTAGCGATCAAATCCAGTATTTACATCCGGAAGGCAAAGGCAAATACGAGGATTACATAAGTTTGTTATCAACTTGGTGTGAGTCTCCCTATGGACACGAAAAAGCCAGGGCTGTCCTACAGTACCTGAAAAAGGGCACATTGCTAAAAGATTTAGAATCATCAGGCTTGGCAAAAGGTAAAATCAATAACATAGATTTTGAATCCTGTCTTGTGCGTTGGTATGTAAAAGGAGCGGTGGATCCGAATCCCTGTTGGCAGGATTTGAGCCTTTTTAAGAGCTGGACGGACTACTATAGCACGGTGCTGGAAGGAGACGGTCAATCAGAGGGAGATATATGCTACATAACCGGCAGGAGGGAACGGATAACTACTAATCATCCCAAGGGAATTATCAAGGCAGCCAATGGGGCTAAGTTAATATCGGCTAATGATTCAATAAATTTTACCTATAGGGGACGGTTTACTGACAAAGAAGGAAATCAGGCATCAGCGGTTGGGTACTATGCATCGCAGAAAGCCCACAATGCCTTGAAATGGCTGATCGCAAATCAGGGTTTTAATATTTCCAGTTCAAGCAACCGGTGGTATGTGTGTTGGAACCCAAAAGGAAAGCAACTGCCCCGGCCGCATTTGTCATTACTTAAACGCAAGCCGGAGGGCGAGCAGGGCACAGTAACACCCTCTAACTATAAAAAGCAGCTGTGGGATACGATTACCGGCTACAAAAAAGATCTGACCGCTTCAGCGGAGGCGGTTATCGCGGCATTTGATGCCGCAACTACCGGCCGGTTGTCCCTCACCTACTATAATGAACTTCAGGCGTCTGATTTTTTGGAGAGAGTGTACGACTGGTACAGCGGATGTTGCTGGTACAGAAGATATGGAAAAGACTACTATGTTAATTCACCATCGGTATACGAGATTGTAGCCATTGCTTATGGAACGGAACAGGATGATAAACTTGTGCCTTCTGACAAACTGGTGGGAGAACAGGGCCAGCAACTGATAAAATATATCGTTGAGCGCTTGGCTATTTCCCATAGCCTAGTGCAAAGGTTGTTTGCCAGGACAAATAAGAGACAGGCATTTTCTGAGAAAAACTATGAGGCTGTTCTGTTTGTGGCCTGTAGTATTATCAGGAAATACATGAACGACAAATCTTTCATAAAAAGTAAGGAGGAATGGATAATGGCACTTGAGCCGAAAAAGAAAGACAGGAGCTATCAGTACGGCAGACTGCTGGCAGTAATGGAAAAAGTTGAACGGGATACCTACTCGGAAGGAGAAAACAGAGAGCCTAATGCAATACGGCTTCAGTCCGCTTTTTGTGAAAGGCCACTCACGACTTTCAGCACCATTCACCTGAGCCTACAACCATATTTTGCCGCCCTGAAAAAGAGTAGCAGAGATTACTATAAGCGGTTGATTGGGGAGATAGTGGAAATTATTCAGGAACTCCCCGATGGGGAACAGAATACTCCCTTGAAGGAAACTTATCTTTTTGGCTATTACCTTCAACGGAAGGATATGTACACCAAAAAAGAAAATAACACCGAACCACTGACAAAAGATAATGAAAATGTTGCAGAGATGTAAAATGGAGGCTATAAAAATGAGCGCAATTGAAAAGAAAATCGACTTTATGCTTTTTGTTACGGTGATCAATGCCAACGGCAACGGCGATCCCTTGAACGGAAATCGCCCCCGTACTGACTATAACGGGTTTGGGGAAATATCTGATGTTTGCATCAAAAGGAAGCTCAGAAACCGGATGCAGGACGAAGGGGCAGAGATTTTTGTGAAGATGGCGGAACGGGCTGACGATGGATATAAATCCTTGTCGGAACGGGCTGCCGCTGCAAGCCTGACGGGGACCAATGAAGAACAGGCAAAAGTTGCCTGTGAAAAGTGGCTGGATGTCCGCTCCTTCGGTCAGGTATTTGCTTTTAAGGGAAAAGGAAAAAAGGGAGAAGAAGGGTCAGAAGGTGTATCCATCGGGGTTCGCGGCCCTGTTAGCATTCATCAGGCCATTAGCGTTTCGCCGGTAGAGGTTCACACTATGCAAATAACTAAAAGTGTGAATAGTGAAACAAAAGAGGGTGGCGGCAAGTCGTCAGATACTATGGGCGCAAAGCACATGGTTCGGTTTGGCTTGTACAAGATAAAGGGTTCCATAAATGTACAGCTGGCAGAAAAGACGGGGTTTAGCAGGGAAGATGCAGACCTGTTGAAGCAGTGCCTGATGACTATTTTTGACAACGATGCCAGCTCTGCCCGTCCTGAAGGCTCCATGGAGGTTCGGAAAATGTTTTGGTGGGAGCATAATTCCAAGCTGGGCCAGTACTCTACCGCCAGGGTATTCCGTTCCGTATCTGTTAAGTTAAAGGAGGGTGTTGACCTCCCTCAAAAATATGAGGACTATGAAATAACCGTTGATGAGAATGTAACACCGGGTTTAGTACCGGAAATTTGCATCGACGATTAAAATGGAGTATCGGGAAGAGGATTACCTCCAAATATCAGGTATTCAACATTTTGGCTTTTGTAGAAGGCGATGGGCGCTTATTTACATCGAACAGCAGTGGCAAGAGAATGTAAAGACTACTCTTGGCCATATAGTTCATGAGAACTGCCATGATGATACGATAAAGGAAAAGCGAAATGACCTTATTATTTCCCGGGGACTGCGGGTCAGTTCCCGGGAACTGGGAGTCGCCGGCCAGTGTGATGTAGTGGAATTCCGAAAGTCAATGGACGGCGTTACTTTGCAGGGAAGGGAAGGAAGATGGCAGCCTCGCCCGGTGGAATATAAGCTGGGAAGTGGCAAAAAAAGTACAGAGGCTGATAGTCTACAGCTGTGTTGTCAGGCAATGTGCCTGGAGGAAATGCTTGGCTGTTATATTCTGGAAGCCGATATTTTTTACTATGAACCACATCGCCGGGAGCGAGTGGTATTAACTGGCGAACTTAGGGAAAAGGTTAAAACCTTGTTAGCAGAAATGCACGGATATTATTCCCGGGGGTATACCCCTTTAGTCAAGCCCAAACCAGCTTGCAAAAGCTGTTCCCTGGTAGACATATGTAAACCAAAACTGATTACAAGGCACCAGGTAGCCAAGTATTATGACGAGTACATGAAGTAGATGTTGCTGGACAAAATCCTATGAAACATTTGAATAATACCTTGTATATCCTTACTGAGGGTACATATCTGACTCTGGATAATACCAATGTTGTAGCTAAGCTGGGCAACGAGGTGATAGGGAGAGTCCCCTTGCACAATCTTGAACAGATTGTCTACTTTGGCTTTTCCGGGGTTAGCCCGGCACTTATGGGAGCTTGTGCGGAGTCAGGTATCGGGCTCAGCATATATTCTCCATTCGGAAAATTTCAGGCTCGTGTTATTGGGAAAATGCAGGGCAATGTATTGCTTCGCCGTCAACAATACAGGATTGCCGATAGCGAAGCCGACTCCTGCCGATATGCCAAAAACTTTATTGCGGCCAAGATTTACAACGCCCGCAGCCTATTAGGGCATATGTGGCGTGACCATAACCTGGTAATGTCGCCTGAAGTGTCGGTATCAATAGATGAACTAATGCCTCTCTGCCGCCGTTGCCGAACCGCGTTGACCGTGGATGAACTAAGAGGCTATGAAGGGGCGGCGGCATCTCTCTATTTTTCCGTTTTTGATGAAATGATACTCCGAGATAAGGGGACCTTTTCGTTTCAAAACAGAAATCGACGGCCACCGCTGGACCCTGTTAATGCAATGTTGTCATTTATTTATACCCTGCTGGCAAATGATTGTGCTGCGGCATTGGAAGGAGTGGGACTGGATTCTTATGTAGGCTTCCTGCACAGAGATCGTCCTGGTAGATGTTCTATGGCACTGGACCTCATGGAAGAATTGAGAGCCGTCTACGCAGATCGATTTGTTCTCACTTTAATCAATAACAGGATTGTAAAAAAAGAGAGCTTCATGGTACAGGAAGATGGGGCAATTCTATTGAAAAATGAACCAAGAAAAGAAATACTAAGACAATGGCAGCAAAGGAAAAAGGACATTATAAACCATCCCTTTTTAAGTGAAAAACTTTATTGGGGAATGGTACCGCATGTACAGGCTCAGCTGCTCGCTCGAACTATTCGTGGTGATTTGGAAGAATACCCGGCTTTCCTGTGGAAATAAGAGGTGAGATATGTATGTCCTGATTGCTTATGATGTTTGTACCGCTGATTATAACGGTAAAAAGCGGCTGAATAAGATTGCGAAGCTGTGTGTAAAGTACGGACAGAGAGTCCAAAATTCCGTGTTTGAATGTCTTGCGGAACCGGCGGAAATAGAGGTGCTAAAATCGGAAATTCTTAAAATAATGAACAAGGAACAGGATAGCGTCAGGTTTTATAATCTCGGAGAAAGATACAAAACGAAAATTGAACACTATGGGATAAAGCAATCCTATGACCCGGGAGGTGAGCTGTTGTTATAATGCAGTTGTTTGAGAAAATTCCACAGGATTTTTCTTCATATCAGCTTTAACGTCTCTGTCGGCATAGTTATGTAATTAAATTATATGGTGCGAAGTTCTGCCATACATAAATAGTGAACAGGTTCGCACATTCGATTATTCGTAAGTTTCCAATGTTTTTGCTCCGCATTTATCCTAAAAATTATAGTTATCTCAGGAGTTCGCACTTTGCGAGCAAAAAGCGAAGCGTGGGAAAGGGATAAATAGGGGCTGTCGCCTCCCGCATGGGAGGCGTGGATTGAAATGTTATCATCAACTCAATTTGTGAAACATTTCCCGAGTCGCCTCCCGCATGGGAGGCGTGGATTGAAATGACAATTCTTTGGCAAATATTGTAGCCACAGCGGGTCGCCTCCCGCATGGGAGGCGTGGATTGAAATTCTTTTAACCATTGCCGAGATGGTAGATTTTGCGTCGCCTCCCGCATGGGAGGCGTGGATTGAAATATTATTCTTAATAATCCCCCTGATTGTACTACAAGTCGCCTCCCGCATGGGAGGCGTGGATTGAAATATATGCTAAGGCTCTTCAGCAACAGAATATTGAGTCGCCTCCCGCATGGGAGGCGTGGATTGAAATGTTTACTGAACACGGTTATATCATCGGTTTAGTGTCGCCTCCCGCATGGGAGGCGTGGATTGAAATGATGTAACTGTGTAGACTGACACCAAACCCATTGTCGCCTCCCGCATGGGAGGCGTGGATTGAAATTTGTTTGGCACTCAAGCCAGGTTTCGTCTTCATTGTCGCCTCCCGCATGGGAGGCGTGGATTGAAATGTCAAAAAAGGTTTCTGGAATAAGTATAGTGCCAGTCGCCTCCCGCATGGGAGGCGTGGATTGAAATTTTTAACCGTAGCCACGGCTTAAAAACTACTCTGTCGCCTCCCGCATGGGAGGCGTGGATTGAAATAATTGTGTAACCATCGCCCGTTAGTCCGAGGTATGTCGCCTCCCGCATGGGAGGCGTGGATTGAAATTTTATGAAGCGCCTGAGAAAGGAGTTCGGCGCAGGTCGCCTCCCGCATGGGAGGCGTGGATTGAAATCTGTTATGGACAATATTTTTCTTGAGACATTTTTGTCGCCTCCCGCATGGGAGGCGTGGATTGAAATGGTTGTGACGCCTATGGCTCGCTTAATTCCGCTTGTCGCCTCCCGCATGGGAGGCGTGGATTGAAATAGCACGGCTTCTAGCGTCATGAGCATAAGCGCTGTCGCCTCCCGCATGGGAGGCGTGGATTGAAATACGATTCAGATGAGGGCTTATTAACGAGCTCAGGTCGCCTCCCGCATGGGAGGCGTGGATTGAAATTTGTATCAGCAATGGAAACAGAACCTCCGGGAGGTCGCCTCCCGCATGGGAGGCGTGGATTGAAATCAGCAATAGCGAGATTATTATAATTACCGGGGACAGTCGCCTCCCGCATGGGAGGCGTGGATTGAAATGTTTACCAGTAACGGGGTTAACACTAGAGCTACGAGTCGCCTCCCGCATGGGAGGCGTGGATTGAAATCTTTTGCCAGTCAATATCCATTTGTTTTAAGGCCGTCGCCTCCCGCATGGGAGGCGTGGATTGAAATTTTATCAACTTCGGCAGCAGTGGAAAGGTCACGGTCGCCTCCCGCATGGGAGGCGTGGATTGAAATACAACCTTATTTGGAATGAATGGTTTCGTGATGAAAGTCGCCTCCCGCATGGGAGGCGTGGATTGAAATACGTAATCCTCCCCCGTGGTAAGCGCCATGATTAGTCGCCTCCCGCATGGGAGGCGTGGATTGAAATTATACTGTTAATAATATCTTGCCGCTTTTTATCAGTCGCCTCCCGCATGGGAGGCGTGGATTGAAATTTTGAGACAATAACGGGCAACATAAGCCGACGATGTCGCCTCCCGCATGGGAGGCGTGGATTGAAATAAGAAAGGTGGTGATGATGTGCTCCAGATGAAGAGTCGCCTCCCGCATGGGAGGCGTGGATTGAAATATCTTTGAAATGCTGTTGCGTCAAGCTAGGCGATGTCGCCTCCCGCATGGGAGGCGTGGATTGAAATGAAGTCTATGTCGTAGCGATTGACACGTTGATACGTCGCCTCCCGCATGGGAGGCGTGGATTGAAATAAGAACAAGATGGGCTATCGCAAGAGTGGCGCGGTCGCCTCCCGCATGGGAGGCGTGGATTGAAATTATTGTTGTTGGCACGCTGTTGTCACGCTTGTCATGTCGCCTCCCGCATGGGAGGCGTGGATTGAAATAAAGCACGGCTGGACGCAATGGAGGTTGATTAGGTCGCCTCCCGCATGGGAGGCGTGGATTGAAATATCCTTGTCTACCCAGCGTGCCCGGAAGATGTGCGTCGCCTCCCGCATGGGAGGCGTGGATTGAAATGATTGATATTGGCGAAGCCACCAAACGCGAAATGAGTCGCCTCCCGCATGGGAGGCGTGGATTGAAATATCGAGGAACGATATGGGAATTGGTGGACGGAAAGTCGCCTCCCGCATGGGAGGCGTGGATTGAAATGGCGCTATGACAAGCGTGACAACAGCGTACCAACGTCGCCTCCCGCATGGGAGGCGTGGATTGAAATATTCAGGGGTATTTCATCGCGATTGACCGGTCGGTCGCCTCCCGCATGGGAGGCGTGGATTGAAATCGTTCCCAACCGCACTGTATCTTGCCGCAACATCGTCGCCTCCCGCATGGGAGGCGTGGATTGAAATGACTTGATGCGTTCGGATGCTTCCATGTTGTTCGTCGCCTCCCGCATGGGAGGCGTGGATTGAAATAGCGCCAAAGCAAGAGGCCTTTTGTTATGCCTAGTCGCCTCCCGCATGGGAGGCGTGGATTGAAATGCGCAGCTGAGATGGGCGATTGATCGGCTGGGAGTCGCCTCCCGCATGGGAGGCGTGGATTGAAATTGTTTGAGCGCATGAAACGCATGGACCCGGAACGGTCGCCTCCCGCATGGGAGGCGTGGATTGAAATTATCGGCAATCCCATCCCCTTCATGATGATTGCGGTCGCCTCCCGCATGGGAGGCGTGGATTGAAATGATATGTCGGTTGTGTTTGATGAAGCAGATGATGGTCGCCTCCCGCATGGGAGGCGTGGATTGAAATTACTTTGCGGACACTGACTTTTAACGCTGCTCGGTCGCCTCCCGCATGGGAGGCGTGGATTGAAATTTTGCTGACACAGCAGCAGAATTATCATTTTTTGTCGCCTCCCGCATGGGAGGCGTGGATTGAAATATCAAAAGCTCTTCCCCAAAAAGATATAGCCAGGTCGCCTCCCGCATGGGAGGCGTGGATTGAAATGTGTCAGTCCCGCCGCTTCACGGGCGGCTTTAATCGTCGCCTCCCGCATGGGAGGCGTGGATTGAAATGTTGCTGAAAAGAAACGGGAGTCAGAAGCCTCAGTCGCCTCCCGCATGGGAGGCGTGGATTGAAATGCAAACCATTTTATCACGAACAACGAAACGGTCTGGTCGCCTCCCGCATGGGAGGCGTGGATTGAAATAATTCCGAGTTTATCAAAGACAATCCGCCTATTGAGTCGCCTCCCGCATGGGAGGCGTGGATTGAAATACACAGACGGAAAAAGCGGGATAGTGCCGGAGCGTCGCCTCCCGCATGGGAGGCGTGGATTGAAATGACTGTTCCACTATCTACCGCCCATAATCCATTGTCGCCTCCCGCATGGGAGGCGTGGATTGAAATCGATAAGTCATCCTTACTGGAAGTAGCCAGGACGTCGCTTCCCGCACGGGAGGCGTGGATTGGAATGAAAGCTCACGGCAATGGAAACAAAGACATTCAGCGGGCGGCCAGTGTTGACGCTTTGCTTGGAGCTTTGATGTATCAGCGGTTAAAGGAATACTACGATAAGCTGGGCAAGGAGTATTCCGCCGAGGATTTCATTCTGAGAACGCAGGTAGAAGCGGGCGGGGCCTTGATTTCCGCCGATGATATTCAGGTGCAAAATGGCGGCGATTTAGTTGTCAAGGGCATGAAAGTCCATCCTGATTTTGTGGAAGGTAACAGGATTACCGGAAATGTTAAGGGACTGCTGGATAAGATAGCGGGAATCCTTGACAGTGAAGAACCGCAAAACGCTATGGCCTTGCGTTCCTTTATCCCGGCTGACATAGCTGACGAATTCCTGAACGCCATGCAGGAGAACGATATTGAGCGGGCAAAGAAAATTGTTTCTGATAAAGCCGCTGCAATGGAAGTATTTAATCAGCTAAACAGCGATGTAAATTTGGATGAGAAAGTCCCTGTTATCGATATAAGCGGTTCCATGGAACAAGCAAAATCTATGAGCAACAAAGATGTGAAGCAGTATGTAAAAAATCTGATTGATGAATGGGAGGGGGACAAAACAAAGGATGGGGATTTCTTTGTAAAAATCCTGCCGAAAGATGTAAACCATATAACATACTCAAGTATGAGACACATAAGTAAAAAAACAAAAATTGCCAGAAAATCTTCTCTCTTAAACTTGGAAGATTTGGCGCGCAGTGCGGCTCTTATAGAAAGCGTACCAAACAGAAAGGAAGATAAAAAGCCGAATGTAAAGATGTATCATAAATTCTTTATCCCCGTTTATACGGGGGAAAAGACTATTGTGATGTGCCTGGTAACGGAAGAACAAAAGGGCAATAAATCAATATCGCCAACCGAAGTCAATCTTTACGATGTCATACCAAAAAGAGAGAGCCTTACCGCTGAAACGGGGATTTCACCCGCTAGGCAGACCGGTAAGACTCTCTCTGAAATCAGTATACGGGATATGCTGTCCGGTGTCAAGGGGGACGATGGGAAATTATATATCAATGCAGATGGAAGCGGTAATTATGCCAAAATCCTCAATCAGGTATCCCCAGAGCAAAACACCCTTAATAATTTGTATGTGAATAAAAATAAAGCCGCCAAACTTTTCCACACCATAGGGCTCCAATTGCCCGAAGGTGGAAAAGTCAACGACTTATTTGGTGACAGTATAAAAGATGAAAATGATCTTGTCAAGCTACGGCAGGAAAATAACTTTACCCTTTATCAGGCGGCCTATCACGGCAGCCCTTATGACTTTGACCGTTTTGACCTGGGCGCAATCGGAACCGGCGAAGGAGCGCAGGCCCACGGCTGGGGGCTTTACTTTGCAGAGAATAGAAAAATTGCAGAAAAATATAAAAAACTTTATTGTACAAAGGCAGGTTGTAAAATAGAATTGAACAGACTAAAATAGTTCAATTATCAACTGTCATTTACTGAGCATAAAAACAGTTTGATTTTTGCGGCAGAATTAAAGGAAATTCAGACAAAAGGTAGAATGGAAGAAAATGGAATTTTGATTGTGGAACCAGCTGGGGGAGAATTTATTCCTCCAGCTTTTTCAGAGGAGTTCAAAGTGAATCTGTATTTAGCCCCAATGGAGGGTATTACCGGGTATTTGTTCAGGAACGTGTTCCATGAGTATTTTGGAGCGGGAGTAGATAAGTACTACACTCCATTTTTGACGCCCTGTCCCAAGAGGGCAATAAGTGACAAGGAAATCGCCGAGGTCTTGCCGGAGCATAATCGGGAATACCGGCTTGTTCCACAGGTTATGACAATTTCGGCAGAGGATTTTAACCGCTTCAAGGAGAAGCTGAGAGCGTTTGGCTATGAGGAAATCAATATCAACCTGGGCTGTCCTTCCGGAACAGTTACCGCTAAAGGCAGGGGAGCCGGCGCTCTGGGGGATTTGAAGAGGCTTGAGAGCTTTTTGGAGGGCGTGTTCAAGGACGGTGATGGGAACATCTCCGTAAAAACCAGAATAGGAATCGATTACCCCGAAGAATTTCAGCGGCTTATGGAGATTTATAACCGTTTTCCTATCAGGGAGCTGACGATCCATCCCCGGCTGTTGAAGGAAATGTACAAGGGGAAGCCTCATAGGGAAATTTTTCTCGAGGCTTTGGAGTCGGCAAAGATGCCGGTCTGCTACAATGGGGACATCAACAGGGCGGAGGATTATCTCGCCCTGTTGGAGCTTATTCAGGGGAAACCGGGGCGCAGTATATCAGGGGTGATGATGGGCAGGGGCGTCCTGCGGGATCCGGCGCTCATCAGGAAAATCAGGGCGGTTATTGATAAAAATATGACGGCGGCGGAAGCTTCGCAAAAATACCGGGCGGCCAAAGAAGAAATTTTTGGCTTTTTGTCAAGGCTTCAGGAGGTATATACAGAGAATTTCTCAGGCGAAATACCGGTGCTCTGGAAGATGAAGGAAATATGGGGGCATCTTGGGCAGGGACTGTATGAGGGCAATGACCGTCTGCTGAAAAAGATAATGAAGAGTCGGAGCCTTGGGGAGTATGAGAGTAATTTCCAGAGGATGATGGACGCGGACATTTGATGAACCTTATGTATACTGTACCCAAGGATAGAAATGTGAAATTTTTCTTTACAGTTGCAGGACATTTCAGTATAGTAGGCTATGTATTTGCAAGGAAGAAAAGCATCTGAAAGATAACGTATAGGCCGCGTGGCTTCAGGCGGCGGGTGGTTTGCTTTCCGAGGCGTCATTTTGAAAGGAGCAGACAATGAAAAAGGTAGTAAAGTTTGGCGGAAGCTCGCTGGCAAGTGCGGAACAATTTAAGAAGGCCGGGGCGATAATAAAAGCCGATGAGTCGAGAGTCTATGTTATTCCGTCGGCTCCGGGCAAAAGAAATTCTGCCGATACAAAGGTTACTGATATGCTCCTTCATGTGTACAAGACAGCGTCCGAGGGAAAGGATGTTACGGCGGAAATTGAGGCAATCAGGGCCCGGTATAATGAGATCATCACCGGTCTGGAGCTAAGGAATTTTTCCCTGGATAAGGATTTTGAAGAGATTACGAACAGGCTGATGACTGAGCCGGAGAGGGATTATACCGCCTCCCGTGGCGAGTATCTAAACGGTAAGGTCATGGCGGCTTATCTTGGCGTGGCCTTTATTGATCCGGCGGAGGTTATTTTCTTTAACGATGAGGGTAAGCTGAACCGCTACAAGACAGAGAAGACTCTGGCCGCCAGGCTGGCAGAGTGTGAGAGGGCTGTCATTCCGGGATTCTATGGTCTGGGCAAAAATGGGAAGGTCAAGACATTCTCCCGTGGCGGCTCTGATATTACCGGTTCTATCGTTGCTCAGGCCGCGAGGGTAGATGTTTATGAAAATTGGACGGATGTGTCAGGGGTATTGGTTACCGATCCGAGAATCGTCGCTGATCCTGAGCCAATCAAATTCATCACCTATAGAGAATTGAGAGAGCTTTCCTATATGGGGGCTTCCGTGCTCCACGAGGATGCGATTTTCCCGGTTCGTCAGTGCGGCATTCCCATCAATTTGCGAAACACAAATTCCCCGGCGGATGAGGGAACCTGGATCGTGGAGAGCACTGCGCAGAAGCAGGATCATGTAATTACCGGTATTGCAGGTAAGAAGGATTTCTGCACCGTATTTGTTTACAAAGCGATGATGAATTCCGAAATCGGCTTTTGCCGGAAGGTGCTTCAGGCCTTTGAAGAAAATGATATTTCGGTGGAGCACGTTCCTTCCGGCATTGATACCATGACCGTGGTGGTTCATGCGGACGAGTTTATGGCGAAGGAGCAGCAGGTAATTTCGGCAATTCATCGGCTGACCTCGCCTGATTCTGTCGAAATTGAGTCAGGCCTTGCGCTTGTTGCAGTTGTAGGTCGTGGTATGAGGGCTGTCAGTGGTACAGCGGGAAAGCTTTTCAGCAGTCTGGCCAAGGCGGACATCAACATAAAGATGATCGATCAGGGCTCATCTGAGCTGAATATAATTGTCGGTATCAAAAATGAGGATTTTGAACCGGCGATCAGGGCAATCTACAATGAGTTCATAACTAAATGATGACGATAAATTTAAGAGGCCCCGCAGGTTATCTGCGGGGCCTCTTATGTGGATCTATTCTGTAGGTCTCAGAAATGCTTCTTAGCCGATTTATCAGCGGAAAACCGGGGCGGCCTTTTCTCTGTCTTTTCGCTGTTTTTCGGAGAGCAGCTCGTGAGGGATGTCCAAACCGAAGCCGGTGTATAGGGATTCATAGATGTCATGGAATTCGACCGGCTTATCCGTTCCGTATACGGAAATATGGAGGTTCATAGAGCCTTTTTCAAGGACTTTCCGAAGAGTTACCTGCTGTTCATCAGCGGTGAGGGCTTTCGGCCTTTGCTTGAGGTAGCCGGTTATGAATTTGGTTACGTCCACATTGATGTCAGATATGATACCTTTTGTATAATCTTGCCGGACGAATACCTCCGTGGGTTTTTCTTTTGTCTGATAGCCGGGGCCGAGATCAGGGGCAGGCAGCAGGTCAGCGGCGGAAATGAGGGAGAAAAACAGATTTGTGATGGGAACCAGATCGGCCCGGAAAACCGTGATGCGGCCTTTGTCAGTTTCATTGAGGCATTCAGCTGTCTTGTTATCCTGAAAAAACTCTTGCAGGCCGAAGCCCTCTTTAACCAGGTTATCGAGGATTGGAAGGGGAAGGGATTTCCAGCCTTCCCCGGATTTTATGAAGCAGGTGTAGCTGCTGCCGTCCCTCTGTATGTAGTAGGGGATGGCGACGGCTGTTTCCTTTCCGGCTGCGATAGTGTTTTTCTCTATGACACCTTCGATAAATGCTTTTGAGCCGTTATCATAGGCCGCAATGACGTTGTGGGCACTGTAGATGACGCGGTCATCATTGTTCACCGCGCTGAAGGTAACGTGAAGCTTGCAATGGTCTACGGCGGCGGTACTTATGGCAGCGTCCCGGAGTATCTGACAGGTGGTAGAGAAATTTTCTTTTCCGGGAGCGGCGGCGTCAGCCTGCCCGGTATGTAGAAAGCCAATGAGAGCCGCGCCGGCAGTCATCATTGCGCAGTATTTGTAAAATTTCTTTTTCATGGTAAATAAATCCTCACAGCATTATCGTATATTGTAGAATTATAGCTTTAACGATGTTATAATTCAAGGCGGAATTTATGAGAAATCAGTGGGACCGGGGATCATTCTCCGAGTCCCATTTTGGCGTTGTTTTTGAAGGGGTTATATCTGGGATGCGAGCATTTTTTGAAGAACTTCTGAAGGACAGCTCAGCTATGCGGGTTAGGGAAGCTTTTTTGTCGGCTGGCAGAGCGGAAATGGTATATGGTTTGTCGGGCTCCGGGAAGCATGCGGTTTTTTCTGCCTGTTATCAGGCGGAGCCGAGGCCTGTTGTGGTGGTCGTTCACAACCGGGAGTATCTGAAGGCGTGGCGTGATGACCTTCTGGCGATGCTGCCAGCCGTCTCCGTGGTAGAGCTGCCGGAAACCGATGTGGCGAATATCCAGGCAGCCGCCGCCAGCGGCGATACAGGAGCCAGAAGAATGGAGGCGCTTGGATTTCTTGCCCGTAAGGCGCCGGGTTTTGTGCTGGCAGAAATAACCGCCCTTGCCCAAAAGGATATTTCCTGTGCGGATTTTCAGCGTCTCAGCGTATCGTTACGGCTGGGGGATGAGTTCGGCCGGGACAAGCTTCTGGAGCGGTTGGTAGCCCTTGGCTATGAACCGGCGGCAGAGGTTGAGCGGATCGGTGATTACAGCCTGAGGGGCGGGATAATTGATGTATTCCCCATCAACGCGGCCAATCCCATCCGAGTGGAGTTCTTTGATGATGAAATAGACTCGCTGCGAAGCTTTGATGTTGAGACAAAGCGATCGGTGAAAAATCTGGCAGAAGCCACGATTCTCCCTGTAGCTGTTGGTGAAAGTGCGGTTGCCTCGCCGGTCCTGTCCTATCTCGAGGAAAAGGCAACGGTGATTTTTGACGAGCCAAACAGGCTTATTGAAGAGATGAAGCGGCGGCAGAAGGAGAATCCTGAACTGGCCGGCCACTACTTTTCCTGGGAAGAGCTCGTGGCTGCCGGAGGAAAATCATCAGAGATTTTCACGGCATTACTGCCCCAGAAGGCAGCGGGAGTAGAGCCGGATGAGGTGGTAAGCATCGCTTTCCGTCAGGCTGCGCCTTACCGCCAGCAGCTCGATATGCTGGCGGAGGATATGGGAGCCTGGCGGAAGAGGCAATCGACGGTGGCCTTTTTCTGCGGGAATGAGAAGAAAGCCGATTCCCTGGCGGACATTCTGGGCAGCTACAGCCGTCCCTTTGTTCGGGATAACAATCCGGACAGTATCGGCCCCGATAGAGCGGTGATCACCACCAGGACGATTGGGGAGGGCTTTGAGCTTTTTGGCGGCAGGCTTATCCTCATTTCGGAAAAAGAGCTGTTTGGCCGGAAGCGGACAGCCCGCCAGCGGATGAATTCCGCGAATGCCGGGGAGCGTATCCGTCACTTCCGGGATATAAAGGCGGGAGACTATATAGTCCATGTGAATCACGGTATCGGAAGGTATGTGGGCGTGGAGACCATGGAGGTAAGCGGGGTAAAGCGTGACTATCTCCATATCCAGTATGCGGGCACAGATAAACTGTACATGCCGACGGACCAGGTTCAGTATTTGCAGAAATATATCGGAGCTGAGGGGGATACGCCGAGACTGTCGAAGATAAGCTCTCAGGAGTGGGCCAGAGCAAAAGCCAAAGCCCGGGCATCCGTCGAGGATATTGCTCAGGAGCTGTTGAAGCTCTATGCTGAGCGTGAATCAAAGGGCGGGATTTCTTTCTCGCCAGATACCGCCTGGCAGCAGGAATTTGAGGAGTCGTTCCCCTTTGAGGAAACCCCTGACCAGCTGCGGGCAATCGAGGAAATCAAGGCGGATATGGAGCGGCCAAAGCCAATGGAGAGGCTCCTCTGCGGTGATGTGGGCTATGGTAAGACCGAGGTGGCTGTACGGGCAGCCTTCAAAGCGGCAATGAGCGGCTATCAGGTAGCGGTTCTTGTACCTACGACGGTGCTGGCCCAGCAGCATTACCAGACCTTCAGCCAGCGGTTCGGGGATTTCGGGCCGGTGGTTGACGTTATCTGCCGCTTTCGTTCCCCCAAAGAGCAGAGGCGGACAGCGGCCAAAGCGGCTGCCGGTCAGGTGGATGTGCTGATCGGTACTCATGCCATTCTGAATAAGAAGAAAGTTTCCTTTAATAAATTGGGGATGTTGATAGTAGATGAGGAGCAGCGGTTTGGGGTCAAGCAGAAGGAAAAGATTAAATCGCTGGCAACGGGTATAGATGTACTGACTCTGTCTGCCACTCCTATTCCACGCACTCTCCATATGTCATTGACCGGGGCCAGGGATATGAGCCTCATTGAGACTCCTCCGGCAGACCGCTATCCCATACAGACCTATGTGGTAGAGGACAGCGATGAGCTGATGGCTATGGCAATACGCCGTGAAATCCAGCGGGGCGGTCAGGTTTATTTCGTGTACAACCGGGTAGCAACCATCGACAGGATGAGGCGGAGACTATTGGAGCTTGTGCCTGAGGCAAGAATAGAAATAGGTCATGGTCAGATGGGTGAAGACCTGCTGGAAGGCGTGATGATGGATTTCTATGAAGGGAAATTCGATGTTCTCCTGGCAACCAGTATTGTGGAAAATGGTCTTGACGTGGCTAATGCCAATACGATGATCGTCTATGATGCAGACCGCTTCGGGCTGTCTCAGCTGTATCAGATGAGAGGAAGGGTGGGGCGCTCCTCTCATATGGCTTTTGCTTATTTCGTGTACCGCCGGGACAAGGTGCTTACGGAGCAGGCGGAGCGGCGCCTGATGGCAATGAAGGAGTTTGCGGAGCTGGGAGCCGGTTTCCGTATTGCTATGCGTGACCTTGAACTCAGAGGGGCAGGAAATCTGCTTGGAGCTGAACAGCACGGTCATATTGCCGGGGTCGGATTCGAGATGTACTGTCAGATGCTGGAGGAAGCGATAAACGCTCTGCGGGGGGAAAAGCCGGCAGAAAGGCAACCGGACCCGGTGCTTTCCCTGTCAGTTGAGGCGTACATTGACGGCGGCTACATTGACGATGCAATGCACAAGATCGAGATTTATCAGCGGATTGCTTCCCTGCGGCGGCTGGAACAGGTCGCTCCTTGACGAGCTTATAGACAGATTTGGCGAGCCGACGGAATCGGTTATAAAGCTGTTGGAGGTGGCCAGAGTGAAGATTTTGGCCAGGGATCTGAGCATAAAGAATATCATGCAGAAGGAGGACAGACTGGAAATAGTCTTCCTGCCTGAGCCAAAGTGCGCCGGAGAAAATATCGTGGCGCTGGTAAATGAATTTGGCCGCCGGGCAAAATTACTGCCTGAGGATATGCTGCTTAGGATAAAGCTCACGGAAAATGACAGGCGTGACATCATGAAGCTTCTTAAGCAGGTATTGAATATCCTGTCGGGAAATAGAGTGGAGGTTAAATGATGGGAAGCATAACAATAGTTGGACTGGGGCCGGGACGTCCCGGGCTTATGACCATGGAGGTATGGGAACTGCTAAGGAATTCGGAAGAGCTTATTCTCCGTACCGGCAAGCATCCTACCGTGGCAGCTGTAATCGAAGCCGGAATAGATTTTGTAACCTATGACTCCCTCTACGAGAGCGCGGATAGCTTTGAGGCTCTTTATGAGGAAATTGCTGATGATATTATAGCCAGAGCTTCTGCCGGGAGAGATATTGTGTACGCCGTTCCCGGCAGCCCGCTGGTAGCGGAGCGGACGGTGGTTATCATAAGGGAAAAGCTGACTGAAACAGAGGGCCCGGAGCTTAAAATCATCCCGGGAATGAGCTTTGTGGAGGTAATGTATTCACGGCTGGGAATAGATCCGATCGATGGTCTTACGATAGTAGACGCGATGGATTTGAGCCGCCTGCCGGTGGAGTGGCCTACCGGTCTTATTGTAACCCAGATTTACGATGGAAGGACAGCCTCTGAGGCGAAGCTGGCTCTCATAGAGCTGCTGCCGGATGATTATGAGGTAGTTTACACTCATAACCTTGGATTGGCGGATGAGTCTGTCCGGTCAATTCCCCTTTTTGAGCTTGACCGGCAGCCGGATACAGACCATCTTACCAGTTTGTATGTACCTCCTTTGAAAAAGCCGGTTACCTTTGAGCTGAATCCCCTGATAGATGTCATGAAGACTTTGCGTTCGCCCGGCGGCTGCCCCTGGGATATTGTCCAGACTCATGAGAGTCTGAGGCGGAACCTGATTGAAGAGTGCTATGAAGTCATTGAGGCAATCGAGGCAAAGGACAGTAAAGGACTTTGTGAAGAATTGGGAGACCTGCTGATGCAGATCGTTTTCCATGCCAGGATGGCCGAGGAAGCAGGATTCTTTGATATGCAGGAAGTGATAGACGGGATAACCGAGAAGCTCATCCGCCGCCACCCCCATGTGTTTGGGGATGTTTCCGTGGTGGACGCGGCAGAAGTGATGGTGAATTGGGAAAAAATCAAAAAGCAGGAAAAGCCGGAGCGGCAGTCGGCCATTGACGGCATTCCGATCCAGCTTCCGGCCCTAATCTATGCGGAGAAGGTTCAGCGCAAGGCGGCGAAGGCAGGCTTTGACTGGACTGAGATCGGTCCTGTCTGGGATAAGTGCGCCGAAGAATTCGCCGAGCTAAGGGAAGCCGTGGCCGAACAGGATGCTGACCACATGGAGGATGAGTTCGGGGATCTTGTCTTTGCCGTAGTTAATCTGGCCCGTTTTCTGAAGGTTGACCCTGAACTGGCTCTCCGCCGGGCGAACAAAAAGTTTTCCCGACGCTTCAAGGCAGTAGAGAAGAAGGTTCTGGATTCAGGTAAGGATTGGAACGAATACGATTTGCCGCAGCTGGATAAGTTTTGGGAGGAAGCCAAAGGTCTTGAAAGGGGAGAAACGGTATGAGTGATGATAAAAGAGTAGTCCTCGTTACCGGCGGAAGCTCCGGTATCGGACTGGTGGTAGCCAAAAGGTTTGCGGCCAAAGGCTACAGGGTCATGATAGCCGGCCGTCAGCCGGAAAGAGGCTCGGAGGCAGTAAGGGCGATCGCTGCCTGCAGTGAGGAGGGCGAAGCAGCTGTAAAGTTCTTTTCGGTGGATGTCCGTAATCCGTCCAAATGCAAGAATCTTGTCTCTGAAGCGGAGAGCTGTTTCGGCCGGCTTGATGTGCTGGTAAATTCGGCAGGCATATACAGGGAGAGAGCAGCGGACGAGCTGACAGAGGAAGAATTTTGCGATGTGTTCGATACGAATGTGAAGGGGACCATGTTTATGACGAAACACGCTCTTCCAATCCTTCGCAAAACGAAGGGGAGCATCGTCAATATTTCTTCAGATGCAGGGATTCACGGTAATTTTTTTTGCAGTCTGTATTGCGCTTCAAAGGGAGCGGTAAACCTTTTCACAAAGGCGGCGGCCCTTGAGGCGGCTCACTACGGTGTGAGAATAAATGCCGTTGCTCCCGGAGATATAAGGACTCCCCTGACCGAGGCCCAGTTGATGGCCGCTGGTGAGGAGAACCGGGAAAGTGCCGAGCGGGATATGGCGTCTGTATATCCATTGAAGAGAATCGGCGAGCCGGAGGAGGTAGCGGCATTGGTGTATTTTCTGGCATCTCAGGAGGCATCCTTCATTACCGGAGCAGTAGTTCCGGTTGATGGCGGTCTGACAGCGGGCTGAAAAAGGGGATTTTTGAAAATTTTTATTGACAAGTAATAGCCTGATGGATATAATACGACTTGCGTTGTTGATTCAATGCGGTTCGGCCCGGTAGTTCAGTTGGTTAGAATGCCGCCCTGTCACGGCGGAGATCATGGGTTCAAGTCCCATTCGGGTCGCCATTTTTTGCGGAAATAGCTCAGTTGGTAGAGCACCACCTTGCCAAGGTGGGGGTCGCGGGTCCGAGTCCCGTTTTCCGCTCCATCGGCGACATAGCCAAGTGGTAAGGCCGAGGTCTGCAAAACCTCTATTCCCCAGTTCGACTCTGGGTGTCGCCTCCAGCCGATTCGGCCGTTACGAGAGTAGCGGCTTTTTTGCTTGCGCCTGCTTTATAGTTTACCTGGTCAGCCGGAGAAAACACGGGAAAATATTTTCAAAAAATATTTGCAAATTGATTATTTCTATGTTATAGTGCTCTGGTGTGTGGGTGGTCCGCTGGACTGAAGAAGTGTCTTCGGCCAAGAACGCCCTTAATTTAGGAGGAAACGAAAATGACCATTATTGAAGCACTGGAAAAAGAACAGCTCAGAAACGACATTCCTGAATTTGCGCCTGGCGACACCGTCCGCGTCCATGTAAAGGTCGTAGAAGGTACCCGCGAACGTATACAGGTATATGAGGGTGTTGTGATCGGTCGTCAGGGTTCCGGCGTTCAGGAAATGTTCCGCGTCCGCCGCATTTCTTACGGCGTAGGCGTAGAGCGTCTCTTCCCGGTTCATTCCCCGCGCCTTGCCAAGATCGAAGTTGTTCGCCGGGGTAAGGTTCGTCGTGCGAAGCTCTATTATCTTCGTCAGCGTACCGGTAAAGCAGCTCGTATCAAGGAACGCGTATAACACCGTTGATCGGGGGCTTGCCAGCCCCCGATTTTCTATTTTAGGAGGAAATTATGGGTTCTTTGGGCGAAGAAATCAAAGACTGGGTCGTGTCCATCGTCGTGGCGGTAGCTATGGCCCTGTTGATCCGCTATTTTGTGGTAGAACCGTACCTTGTGGATGGCCCGTCCATGCGACCGACCCTTGACCATGCGCAGCGCCTTGTAGTCAATAAATTTATCTACCGCTTTCGCGCCCCCGAGAGGGGAGAGATTCTTATTTTCAGGTATCCCAAGGATCAGAGCCGTGATTTCATAAAGCGGGTGATCGCTGTCCCCGGTGATACAATTGAAATAAAAGACGGCAATGTCTTTGTAAACGAGAAGCTCCTCAGCGAGAGTTATATCCTTAGCAAGACCCGTGGCAACTGCCCCAAGTCTGTCGTTCCTGATGAACACATTTTTGTTATGGGTGACAATCGCAATAATTCTGAGGACAGCCGCTTTAAGGATGTAGGCTTTGTACCTTATGACCTTATCAAGGGTAAGGCAATGCTGGTATTCTGGCCATTTAACGCTTTCAAGACTTTGCCGTGATTTTTGTAAAAATGGTTGAAATTTCATAGTTCCGGTGGTAGAATCAGCTCAATCAGATAGTAAATCTTTGGGGCGGGGTGCAATTCCCCACCGGCGGTAAAGCCCGCGAGCTCGTCCTTATGAGCATGATTCGGTGAAATTCCGGAGCCGACAGTAAAGTCTGGATGATAAAAGATTTAAGCAGCAGTCAGTGGATTTGCTTTACCCGCCCCGTCAGGTTGACGGGGCGTTTTTGTTTTAGCGGTCACTGCTTGTTTTTTGGTTCAATTTAAGGAGGGAATACAGTGCATGATGAAAAATATATGCAGCTTGCTCTTCAGTACGCTTCCTTCGGCAAAGGGCGCACTTCGCCGAATCCTTTGGTAGGTGCAGTCATCGTTAAGGATGGACGGATAGTGGGAACAGGCTGGCATAGGAAAGCCGGCACACCTCACGCTGAAATTCATGCCCTGAACATGGCGGGGGATTTAGCCAAAGGGGCAACCATCTATGTCACCCTTGAACCTTGTGCCCATGAAGGCCGTACAGGCCCCTGTGCAGAAGCGCTGGTAAAGGCGGGGATTGCCCGGGTTGTCGTTGCGGCTATCGATCCTAATCCCAAGGTTTCAGGAAAGGGCATTGATATCCTCAAAAAGGCGGGGAACGATGTTACCGTGGGAGTTTGTGAGGGTGAAGCAAAGCGGCTGATGGAGGTTTTCCTGAAGTGGACCGCTACTGGCCGCCCCTTTACCGTTTGGAAGACAGCCATGTCACTCGATGGAAAGATCGCTACATCCGGCGGCGAATCCCAATGGATAACCGGTGACGAGGCCCGGGCTTTCGGGCATGGGCTGCGGGATGAATACGATGCCATAATGACTGGTATTGGAACAGTGCTGGCTGATGACCCTTCTCTGACCACGCGGCTGAACGAGGGAGTTCAGAAACCGCTGGCGGAAGGACGGTGGGTGGCGGCGGCTCTTGCTGATAAGAACATAACGCCGGTCGGAAACTCTCCTGTGCGGATAGTCGTCGACAGCCTGGCAAGGACTCCGCTGGACAGTAAGGTGGTGACTGACGGCAAAGCGGCGACGATCATTGCCGTGTCGCCAAAGGCTTCGGCCCAGCGGATTGCAGCCCTTCGTCAGGCAGGGGTCGAAGTCCTGATGGTTCCTCAAGATTCCAGAAATTCTAAAAATCCAAAGGCATCGGAGGTTTCCGGGTCTGCTGAGGCCCTCGAGTCTCCTGAAGTTTCCGAGGCCGCTGAGCTTTCTGAGGAAACGGCGGGAAGGGTCAATCTTACCAGGCTTATGGAAATGCTTGGGGATAAGAGTCGGGGGATAACTTCTGTTTTGGTTGAGGGGGGCGGTACTCTGGCCTTTTCCCTGCTGAAGGCCGGTCTGGTAGATAAGGTTCACGCTTTTGTATCGCCTATGCTTTTGGGTGGGCAGGAGGCAAAGGGAGCTATTGGGGGAGCAGGCTTCGGCCATCTTACGGAGGCCCCCCGTCTGAAGGATGTAACGACGGAATTTTTGGGCAGAGATATACATATAACGGGATATATTTCAAGGTAATCATAATGTTTACAGGTTTAGTAGAAGAGGTTGGCGCCATAAGAAGTGTCGATAAGGCCAGAGGAAAAATCTGCATTGAGTCCGGATTTGTAACCAGCGACGCGAAGGGGAAAGCTCTGGCAATAGGTGACAGCATTGCCGTAAACGGCGCCTGTCTCACGGTGGTAGATTTTTCTTCCGGCAGTTTTACGGCGGACGTGATGCCGGAGACTTTCCGTCGCACCGGTTTGGGTGAACTGTCCAAAGGCTGTCCGGTCAATCTGGAACGGGCAATGGCTGCTGATGGACGCTTTGGCGGTCATATCGTATCCGGTCATATAGACGGCTGCGGAAAAATTTTGCAAATAGAAGAAGAGGGAAATGCGGTTCTCATTACAATTTCAGCCGGAGATGGTATCCTGCGGCAGGTAGCGGAAAAGGGGAGCATAGCCATTGATGGTATAAGCCTCACGGTTGCGGAGGTTACCGGTCAGGATTTTACCGTATCCCTGATCCCCCATACGGTGAAGATGACGAATCTCCGTAGCCGCAAGGTGGGAGATATGGTCAATCTTGAGACAGATGTGCTGGCAAAATATGTTGAGCGGCTGTTGTCGTTTGGCAGCAATTCCGGCAATTTAACAGAGAATAAAAAAATCTCCATTACCAGAGCATTTTTGGCGGAAAATGGATTTTAGGAGTGAATGAAATGGCTTTTGCTACAATAGAAACGGCTATTGACGATATTAAGAACGGACGCATGGTGGTGGTCGTTGATGATGAAGACAGAGAAAATGAAGGGGATATCATAGTTGCCGCTGAGACTGTGACTCCGGCGCAGATAAATTTCATGGCGACTTACGCCAGGGGTCTTATCTGTATGCCCATTGACGGGGAGGCCCTTGACCGGCTGGAGATAGGTCAGATGGTTTCCAACAATACGGATAATCATGAAACCGCCTTTACGGTTTCTGTGGACGCCTACGATACTACCACCGGCATTTCCGCCTTTGAAAGATGTCAGACGGTGAAAAAGTTCCTTGACCCTGCGGCCAAGCCCTCCAGCTTCCGCCGTCCCGGTCATGTTTTTCCCCTGCGTTCTGTGCAGGGGGGCGTTCTACGCCGGGCAGGACATACGGAAACCACTACCGATTTAGCCCGCCTGGCTGGTTTTTATCCCTGTGGTCTCTGCTGTGAGATTATGGCTGATGACGGTAATATGATGCGGACCCCTGAGCTGATGACATTTGCCGAAAAGCATGGTCTGCATATCATCACCGTTCAATCTCTCATTGAGTACCGAAAGCGGACCGAGACGCTGGTCAGGCAGATTGCTGATGTTGATTTCCCCAGCCGCTATGGTCATTTCCGCATAAAGGCTTTTGAAAACAGTCTGGATAACAAGTGCCATCTGGCCATAATAAAAGGTGAGGTAAAGGGCAAGGAAAATGTGCTGGTCAGGGTCCATAGCGAATGCCTCACTGGCGACGCCCTGGGCTCCCTGCGTTGTGATTGCGGAGATCAATTGCAGCAGGCTTTGAAGCGAATCGAGGCAGAGGGTGAAGGAGTTGTCCTCTATATGCGCCAGGAGGGCAGAGGGATCGGTCTGGCCAACAAGATGCGGGCTTATGCCATACAGGATGAGGGCAAGGATACGGTAGAGGCCAATATTCTGCTGGGCTTTAAGGCTGATCTTAGAGACTACGGAATAGGGGCGCAGATCCTGTCAGAGCTGGGGCTTTCAACTATCCGCCTTATGACCAATAATCCAGCAAAACGGGCAGGCTTGGAGGGATATGGTCTCACTATTACCCGGCGGGTACCGATTGTGATCGACGCCACTCCCTACGATGCCAAATATTTGGTGGTAAAGCGTGACAAGATGGGACATCTTTTGGACGAGAACAAGTGACGTATCATTTGTAGAGTAAATTAAATATATGGAGCCTTATTTAACAGGAGGAAAGATTATGGCAAACATTATTGAAGGAAGATATAACGGCGAGGGATTGTGCATTGGTATTGTTGCCTCCCGTTTCAATGAATTTATTACTAACAAGCTGGTGGGAGGGGCTCTTGACACCCTGAAGCGTCACGGGGTTGAGGATGATGATATCGACATTGCCTGGGTGCCGGGTGCGTTTGAAATCCCTCTCATCGCAAAGAGGATGGCCGGTTCCGGCCGTTATGACGCTGTTATTTGTCTCGGTGCAGTTATCAGAGGCGCTACTACGCATTATGATTATGTTTGTGCCGAGGTCTCCAAAGGAATAGCTCAGGTTGCCATGCAGACAGATGTGCCAGTGCTTTTCGGTGTCCTGACCACGGAGAATATCGAGCAGGCCATTGAACGGGCCGGTACCAAGGCGGGAAATAAGGGCAGCGACTGCGCTATGGCCGCCCTTGAAATGGCAGGACTGATGGAAGAATTTGACGACATAGAGGACGAGGCGGGCGGATATTTGGATTTTGAAGATGATGCCCGGCTGACTAATGATAAGGATGATAATCCGATAAAGATTGTTGAGGAATAAGAATGGATCAGCTTGTAAAGGCTACGGCGGGGGACGTGCGTATATATGCAGCGGTTACAACTGATTTGGTAGCAGAAGGAGCGAAGCGCCACCAATGCAGCGCTTTGGCTGCAGCTGCGCTGGGGCGCACTATGACCGGTGCGCTTCTCATGGCGGCAAACCTGAAAAATCAAGAGGCGGTCACGCTTTCTTTCAACGGTAATGGTCCGCTGGGCAGGGTGGTGGCCGATGCCAATAATAACGGTTTTGTCCGGGGCTATGTTCAACATCCTGAGGTGGAGCTGCCCCTTACCAATGGGAAACTTTCTGTGGGTCAGGGTATTGGCCGCGGTCTTCTTAATGTAACCCGTTTTACCGGAATCGGCGATCCCCAGTCCGGCAGCGTTGAGATTCTCAGCGGTGAGGTTGCAGAGGACCTTACCCGTTACCTTTTCTATTCAGAGCAGACGCCTTCTGCCGTTTCTCTTGGTGTACTGGTGGGGACTGATCTGTCTGTGCTCGCGGCTGGCGGTTTTATAGTGCAGCCGCTTCCGGAGGCCGGGGATGATACCATTAACCGCCTGGAAAAAAATATCGCTGAGCTGAAGCCTGTTTCCCAACTGGTGAAGGATGGCCTGGGCCCAAAAGAAATCATTGCAGCGGTGCTTCAGGGCTTTGGGGAGGTCGAGTATCTTTCCGCCACTGATTTGGCTTTTAAGTGTCAATGCTCCCGCGTCCGGACTGAGGATATGCTGGTGGCATTGGCTTCCGCCGACAGGAAGTCGCTTATTGATGATGGCCAGGCTGAGGTTTGCTGTTCCTTCTGTGGGGAGAAGTATCAGTTCAGCAAGGAAGATCTGATAATCATTGACAATGTGGCGAAGAAGCTGGCAGAAATGCGGGCAAAGGAAGGGAAGAATTGAGCTTTCTCCCTGATAATAGAATACCTTTGAGAAATTTTTCATCCCGGCAGATTAGAATAACCTGTCGGGATTTTTTGTTGCAATACCGTAAATTGACATAAACAGCGAAATTAAGGTAAAATAGCGGCTTAGAAAAAGGAGAGAGTGAATTGACTGATAGTCCAGAATATCTGATAGCCTTTGGCATAGCCTTGGCTGTTTCTTTATTGATAACCCCGGGGGTGATGTGGTTTGCCGGGCGGACCGGTGCTTACGATGCTCCTGATGCAAGGAAGGTGCATAGTCATCCAATTCCGCGTATCGGCGGCATCGGCATATATATTGCTTTCATGGCGGCGGTGATCGTTGTAAACGGCATATATGGAAAATCGACGGGTATAGAGCAGGGAGTGCTTGGTATTCTTGCCGGGGGTTCGGTGATTGTTCTTGTGGGGCTTATTGATGACTACAGGAATCTACCTGCGAAGGTAAAGCTGCTTGGTCAGATTGTGGCCGCTGCTGTTACCGTGTGCCTTTTCGATGTTCGGATTGATTTTATTACCGATCCTTTTGGTGATTATATTTACCTTGAGTATCTGGCTATACCTGCCACAATTTTTTGGATCGTGGGAATAACCAATACGGTTAATTTAATCGATGGGCTGGATGGCCTGGCGGCAGGGGTGGCTACTATTGCTTCCATGACGATATTCCTCGTTTCGCTGCAGTTCGGGTTTGAGCCGATTGCTGTCCTTACAGCGGCCCTGGCGGGTTCCGCTTTTGGTTTTCTTTATTATAATTTTAATCCGGCCCGTATATTCATGGGGGATACGGGCAGTATGTTCCTCGGCTTTATTTTGGCTGGTATTTCTGTAGTCGGCGCCGTGAAGAGCGCGGCTACAATTGCCCTTATTGTTCCTATTCTGGCACTGGGGCTTCCTATACTTGATACCACCTTTGCAATCGTCAGGCGTAAGCGGGCAGGAGTTCCTATCTTCAAACCGGATAGAGGACATCTCCATCACCGTTTGCTTGATTTGGGTTTTTCCCAGCGTCAGGCTGTACTCCTTATGTATGTAATCAGCGCCTTGCTGGGATTGGCAGCGATCGCTCTTACAGAAGTGGATACCACCACAGCGGCTGCCATTTTTGTGATTGTCGTTTCTGCGGTGCTTTATGGTGCCCGGCGTATAGGAATCCTGCGTATGGATGAATGATTTCGTTCGCAGAATGTGAGGGGAATTATGGATAAGAAGCTAAAGGTGATGACGGTTTTCGGTACTCGTCCGGAGGCAATAAAGATGGCGCCAGTGGTGCTGGAGCTTATGAAGCATCCTGGTGAGATCATCACTGTCACTACGGTTACCGCCCAGCATCGTGAGATGCTCGACCAGGTGCTTAATCTTTTTGGTATAAAGCCGGACCACGATATTATGGCTGCCGGACAGACCCTCTTTGATATTACCACCAGGGCAATGAATGGCCTTCATAAGGTGCTTAATCAGGAAAAGCCCGACATCGTATTGGTTCATGGCGATACTACTACGACTTTTGCCGGTGCACTGGCCGCTTATTATCATCAGACGGCAGTGGGGCACGTTGAGGCCGGTCTGAGAACCTACAATAAATATTCCCCCTTCCCGGAGGAAATGAACCGCCACCTGACGGGGGTTATTGCGGATTTACATTTTGCTCCGACCCTTACCTCAGAGCAGAATCTGCTTCGGGAGAATGTAGCTAAGGATAAAATTTTTGTTACGGGAAACACTGTTATCGATGCGCTTCATCATGCTGTCAGGCACGATTTTTCCTTTGAGAACGAACAGCTGAAGGGTGTTGATTTCCAGGGTCATCGGATTGTTACCGTAACAACTCACCGCAGAGAGAACCTTGGTGAGCCGATGCGCCACGTGTACAAGGCGGTCAAGGCGCTCCTTGATGATTTTGCTGATATTGAGGTGATTTTCCCGGTTCACCGCAATCCGGACGTTCGGGCGATTGTAAATGAGGAGCTTGGCGGTATCGATCGGGTCCATCTCATAGAGCCCCTTGATTATGAGCCCTTTGCAAACCTTATGCACCGGTCTTCTATAATCCTCACGGATTCGGGCGGAGTACAGGAGGAGGCGCCGGCTCTGGGAAAACCGGTACTGGTTCTCCGGGATACTACCGAGCGGCCGGAGGCAGTAGCAGCCGGGACAGTAAAGCTGGTAGGAACGGATTTGGAGACTGTTTATCAGGAGGCAAAGCGCCTTCTGGCAGATGAGGCGGAGTACAGGAAGATGGCGGAGTCCTGTAATCCTTACGGCGATGGTGAAGCGGCCCGCCGTATTGTAGAGGCGCTGCTGTATCATTATGGCTATTCCCGGCAGGCTCCTGACCGTTTTGGGGAATAAAAAAAGGAATTTATTTATTCGCAAGATTGAGCGTTGATATTTGTTTGGGCAGGCTGCTCTATTAGATAAACAGATTTTTGCCTGTTATAACGAATAATTTGATAAAAATGAGTTTAGATAACGGAGGGTATCAGTAGTATGTGCGGTATCGTTGGATACATTGGCGATAATGAGGCGGCCGGATTTCTCATTGATGGTTTGACAAAGCTGGAGTACAGAGGATATGATTCGGCAGGTATCGCTGTATATAATGGTGAAAGCATTTGCGTGGAGAAGAGCGAAGGTAAGCTGGCAAACCTTAAAGCAAAGATTGCCAATAATATGCCGGCAGGGAGAGTTGGCATTGGTCATACCCGCTGGGCCACTCATGGCGGACCTTCTGATATGAATGCCCATCCCCATACCGATTGCCATGGCGATTTTGCCGTTGTACATAACGGGATTATTGAAAACTACATGGCTCTAAAGGAGGAACTTATTGAGCGGGGCCATGTGTTCAAGTCAGAAACCGACACGGAAGTTGTCGTTCACCTCATTGAGGAGGCTTACGAGGCTTGCGGTGGAGACTTCAAGAAAGCGGTCAAGCATGTGCTGAAGCAGATCAGCGGGTCATATTCTCTCGTTTTCCTGTCCCGCCGTGACCCGGATATGCTCATTTGCACCAAGCAGGACAATCCTCTGATAATTGGTTTGGGAAATGGTGAAAACTTCATTGCCTCCGATATTCCGGCTATCATTACTCATACCCGCCGTACTTACATAATTGCTGATGGTGAGATCGCTTTTGTAAAGAAGGATTCCATCTGGATAGAAAACAGGAATGGGGAACCTATTACCAAGAAGGTGTTTGAGGTAAACTGGAACGCGGAAGCGGCCGAAAAAGGCGGCTATGAGCATTTCATGCTGAAGGAGATCCATGAGCAGGCAAAAGCGATTCGCAATACGATGACAAAGCGGATTGCCGGAGATAACAGCGCCATTATTTTGGATGAGCTGAAGTGGACCACCGAGTTCCTTAGCTCCTTCAAGAAAGTGTTCATCGTGGCCTGCGGTACGGCCTATCATGCCGGTCTTGTAGGAAAATACTACATCGAAAAGCTGGCCCGCATCCCGGTAGAGTGCGATATTGCTTCCGAGTTCCGCTATCGTCAGCCGATCATTGATGATGAGACGCTGACCATTGTTGTAAGTCAGTCCGGCGAGACCAGCGATACGCTGGCGGCCCTGAAAGAAGCAAAGCATCTGGGTTCTCATACTCTGGCAGTAACGAACGTGGTGGGCTCCTCCGTTGCCCGGGAGGCCGATCAGACGATCTACACATGGGCCGGGCCGGAAATCGCGGTTGCTTCTACCAAGGCATATACTACGCAGCTCATTGTAATGCTGATGTTGGCTCTCTATATGGCGCAGCTGAAGAAATCCGTGGAAGCTGACCGCCTGAAGGAAATAATTGCCGGTCTGAAAAATATACCGGCGCAGATCAATGAGACTCTTGAGGATACTGAGCCAATCGAGATGTTTGCCGTCAAGTATGCAAATGTGGAGGATGCTTTCTTTATCGGCCGTCTCCTCGATTATTACGTAGCCTTGGAGGGTTCGCTGAAGCTAAAGGAAATTTCCTACATTCATGCTGAGGCATACGCGGCAGGTGAGCTGAAGCATGGACCGCTGGCCCTCATTGTTCCGGGGGTTCCCATCGTAGCGATTGCGACCCAGAAGAGCGTATATGAGAAGACTGTCTCCAATATTAAGGAGATGAAGGCCAGGGGCGCGGTAGTCATTGGCATTTCCTCCCAGCAGGATTATGAGCTGGTGAAATATGTCGACTATGTTATAAAAGTGCCCGAGGCGGACGAGCTTCTGAACCCGCTGCTTACGGTTATCCCCCTTCAGCTTCTCGCTTACTATGTGGCTATCGCCCGGGGAAATGATGTAGATAAGCCGAGAAACCTTGCGAAATCTGTCACGGTCGAGTAAAATTTTTCTTGCGTACAGTATTTCCCTATGATATAATTCACCGCGGTGTTGAAAACGCACGTCAGTCTATGGCCGTCCTGTGCCTGGGGAGAATATTCGCCTGGTAAAGCGGCTGCACAAAAAAATATGAGTAATTCGGACTGACGGAGGAAAAACAGGAGGTGCACCACATTATGGCAATGGTATCTATGAAACAGCTTCTCGAGGCCGGCGTTCACTTTGGTCATCAGACTCGCCGCTGGAACCCGAAGATGGCAAAGTACATCTTTACGGAGCGCAACGGTATCTACATTATCGATCTGCAGAAAACTGTTCGTAAGGTTGATGAGGCTTACAACTTCGTGCGGGATGTGGCGAAGGAAGGCAAGACCGTCCTTTTCGTCGGCACTAAGAAGCAGGCTCAGGAGTCTATCAAGGACGAAGCCATCAAGGCTGGCATAAGCTATGTCAACGAGCGTTGGCTCGGCGGTATGCTTACTAACTTCAAGACCATCCAGCTCCGTATTCGCCGTTTGAAGGAACTGGAGCAGATGGAAGCTGAGGGCGTATTTGATGTTCTCACCAAGAAGGAAGCCCAGAAGCTCCGTCATGAGATGGAGAAGCTTGAGAAGTATCTCGGCGGCATAAAGGAAATGAACCGTCTCCCGGGGGCTATCTTCGTAGTGGATCCCCGCAAGGAGCGTATTGCTGTTTCCGAAGCGCGCAAGCTCAATATCCCCATCGTAGGTATCGTCGATACCAACTGTGATCCGGATGAGATTGATTATGTAATTCCGGGTAACGATGACGCGATCCGCGCTGTCCGGCTTCTTACGGGCCGCATGGCTGATGCTGTTATTGAGGGCCGTCAGGGTCTTACTGAGACTACTGCCGATGCTGCTGCCGAAAAGGCAGAGGCTGACGAATAATACGCGTCCATAACGCCTGAAAGTGTTCTCCGCTTTAACCATGTAAGTGGGGGCTAGCTTTAGATGATGAGATGGAGTTTGTATTTCCTCCATCGTTCTACGCTTAAGAAATGGATACGGCTAAGGCTGGTTTCGTAAGCACTGGCGTTGCATACATAAAATAATTTTAGGGGTAAGGGAGGTTATCCCTTACCCCTGTTTTGTAGGAGGAAGAATCATGGCACAGATTACCGCTGCAATGGTTAAAGACCTGCGTGAGACTACCGGCGCAGGCATGATGGACTGTAAGAAAGCCCTGGCTGCCGTAGATGGCAACAAGGAAAAGGCAATTGACTGGCTTCGGGAAAAGGGCATGGCTGCCGCTGCCAAGAAGGACGGCCGCGTAGCCGCTGAGGGTGCTTGCGTATCTTATATTCACGCTGGCGGCAAAATTGGCGTCTTGGTAGAAGTGAATTGTGAGACCGATTTCGTGGCAAAGACCGAGGATTTCCTCGGGTTTGCCAGGGACATTGCAATGCAAATCGCAGCGGCCAATCCAACCTGCATCCGCCGGGAGGAGGTTGATGCCACCGCTGTTGACCACGAGCGGGAGGTCCTTCGTCAGCAGGCTCTCAACGAAGGAAAGCCGGAGAAGATCGTTGAGAAAATGGTTGAAGGCCGCCTTGAGAAGTACTACAAGGAAGTCTGCCTCATGGAGCAGCCTTTCGTTAAGGATCCGGATAAAACCATTGAGCAGCTTGTCAAGGAGAAGATTGCCAAGATCGGTGAGAAGATTTCCATCCGTCGATTCACCCGCTATCAGCTGGGCGAAGGAATTGAGAAGCGAGAGGAAGACTTTGCCGCTGAGGTTATGGCTCAGATTAAGTAATTATTTAGGAGGCTGTCCGACAGATATTTGCCGGGCAGCCTTTTTTACTGCCATCACGAGATTTTGATTTCAGAAATTTTCCAACCGGTTGCAATAAAATACAAAGCAAAATAGAGGATATTGTCTTTCTTTGTCGAATTGTCCAACAATACATAAAATGGGGGTAATAGCTTGAGTCAGGCGAAGTATAAGCGCGTTGTCCTAAAGCTCTCCGGCGAATCCATGGCTGGTGAGGAAAAGTTCGGCATTAATCCGGCAGTAGTAGAAGAACTGGCAAAGCAGATCAAGCTTGTTCAGGAGCAGGGAATTGAAGTAACTATCGTCGTAGGCGGCGGTAATATCTGGCGTGGTATTGCCGGCAGTGCGAGGGGGATGGAGCGCGCAGCCGCTGACTATATGGGTATGCTGGCTACGGTTATGAATGCAGTTGCTTTGCAGGATGCACTGGAGAAGCTGGGGGTTGATACCCGTGTCCAGAGCGCAATTGAAATGCGCGAGGTAGCTGAGCCGTACATTCGGCGCAAGGCTGTCCGCCATTTGGAGAAGAACAGGGTCGTAATTTTTGCTGCCGGTACCGGTAATCCGTATTTTTCCACAGATACAACGGCTGCTCTCCGGGCAGCGGAGATTAATGCAGATGTCATCCTTATGGCAAAGAGGGGTGTTGACGGCGTATACGATGATGACCCGAAAAAGAATCCTAAAGCAAAGAAATTTGAGACCTTGGAGTATATAGAGGTCCTACAGAGGGGCCTTCAGGTAATGGATTCTACAGCCATAAGCCTTTGCATGGACAACAAAATCCAGATCGTTGTATTCAATGTTGATAAATATGAGAATATTCTAAAGGCTGCAGTTGGCGAGCCTATTGGTACCACCGTAGGAGGAAAAGATTGATGGTTTCCGATATTATTAAAACCCACGAAGAAAAGATGCAGAGAACTCTTGATGCCTTGAAGCGTGAGTTTGCCTCCCTTCGGGCAGGCCGCGCTACCCCGGCGCTGTTGGATAAAATCATGGTTGATTATTATGGCAGCCCTACCCCGGTTAATCAGGTGGCCAAGGTGTCAGTTCCTGAATCTCGGATGATTGTAATTCAACCTTGGGAGAAGCCCATGCTGAAGGAAATTGAAAAGGCCATTATGAAGTCTGATTTGGGTCTTTCACCGAACTCGGATGGTCAGTCCATCCGCCTGGCGATTCCACCCCTTACTCAGGAGCGCCGAGCTGAGCTGGTCAAGACAATCAACAAGAAGACCGAAGAGTCAAAGATTGCCCTTCGCAATATTCGTCGTGAAGTGAACGATGCCATCAAGAAGCTTGAAAAGGCGAAGGAAATCACTGAGGATGATATGGAGAAGGGACAGAAGGATACTCAGAAGGTAGTTGATAATTTCATCAAGCTCATTGATGAAGCCCGGGCTGCTAAGGAAACAGAGGTAATGTCCGTTTGATGCAGAATTGTATCGAAAAAAATATTGATGTCGTCGGTCGATTGCTGAGTGAAGCAGAGTCAATACTCCAGCAGAGTCGTACAGGATATACTGTGGAGTGGACGCGGCCGGGAAGGGATTTTTTCCCGCTAGACGATTCAAGACAGTATGTAGTCAAGCAGGTTGAGGAGGATAACGGAAAACTCAGACTGACTGTGGCTGCAGGTCTAAGAAGGGGGGTGTTTTGATTGGCCTATAAGATTGGTGATGCTTGCATTAAGTGCGGTTCTTGTGCAGCGACTTGCCCGGTCGGAGCAATTACTGAAGGGGAGAATCGTTACGAAATTAACCCGGATGTCTGCGTTGAGTGTGGCGCTTGTGCTGCTGGTTGTCCGGTGGAGGCTATCTCAGCTCCCTGATTCGATGGAAAGCCCCTCTCACCGTCTCATCTACGGGAGAGGGGCTGTTTTTAATCGGGAAATATAATTACGGAGAATAAATAGATATGTGGCAGTCACTTTTCGGCAGGTCAGCCGAACAAGACAACACTGTTTTTGAAAAACTGGAAGGCTGTTCGTTGCCTAAGCATACAGCGATTATTATGGATGGTAACGGCCGGTGGGCAAAGCTTAGAGGCCTCGCTAGAACGGCTGGTCATACGGCGGGCGTTAATACATTGCGCAATATTATAAAAGCAGCTGTTGATTTGAAACTTGAGGCACTGACTGTATATGCCTTCTCAACAGAAAACTGGAAGCGTCCTGCCCCTGAGGTGGATTTTCTGATGACGCTCTTTTATGATTACCTGAAAAAAGAGATAGCAGAGATGAAGCGGGATAATGTGAAACTGCGCTTTTTGGGAAGAATTGACGAGTTGCCAATAAAGCTCAGCCAGCTGGCTTATGAGGCTGTGGATGAGCTGAAAGACAATAAGGGACTTGCCCTGTCTGTAGCAATGAACTATGGCGGACAGGATGAGCTGCTCAGAGCAGTTCGGAAGATTGTTGCTATTAACAAAGATAAGGACAGGGAGATTACCCTGCAGGATGTAGAGAATAATTTAGATACTGCTGGACTGCCCCAGGTGGATCTGATTATCAGGACCAGCGGTGATTTGCGCCTTAGCAATTTCCTTATTTGGCAGACTGCTTATGCTGAATTTTGGGCTACAGAGAAGAATTGGCCTGATTTTACCCCAGAGGATTTTATTCAGGCACTATATGATTTTTCCCACCGTGAGCGGCGATTTGGTGGAGTGGAGGCCGTTAAATGCTGACTAGAATTATATCCGGGGTTATAGGAATTGGCATAGCTGCTATTGTTATTCAGACCGGAGGACTGGTTTTTGCTCTTTTTTGCCTTATGCTGATGCTGGTGGGTTACCATGAATATGTAAAGGCTTTTAGGAATATTGGGATGAATTTGTCCTACTATGGGACTATGGTTGCTTTGACTTTTATATGGTGGGCGTCCTACTCAGCTGAAGTTTTTGGTTTGGTGGGAGCAGCAACCTTTGGGATTTTGGCAGTGCTATCTCTGGCGGTTCTCCGCTACGGTAGGATGAATGTGGTGGAAACACTTACCTCAGCTGCCGGGATAGGTTACCTTGGTCTGACCTTACCTTGTATTATGCTTATCCGATACAGCTGCGGTC
>CAJTSO010000012.1 GCA_910579115.1 uncultured Selenomonadaceae bacterium | reverse complement strand
TAATATGCCCTTATAGGGCTTGTTCAAACCACCGGTTCAACCGGTGGTTTTGATTATGGATATGGCTTGTTACAGGAGGGAGGGAGCCTATGGGCGGAAAAATTTACGGCTACATACGAGTATCGACCAAGACGAAATCACTATTTAACCCATAGCTAGAAGATACCATGATCACCTTTTTTCTGAAAAGGGGCATGAAAAAAACTGCTGTATTTACGGCGGCTGCGCGAATAAAGTCAATAGATTCCCTGGCAGGCGTCCTACTCTCCTGCATCTCTCGGGTTGCCCCTGTCAGTGCCATCGGCGTATGGTCGGGACGAAATCTACCACCTCAGGGAACTACTTTCCCTTTCAATTGTACCGTGCCGCGACGAAAATTTTAAATTCTTGTACTGTTCATCATAAATCGTCAGAAAAGAAAGAGTATTGGCGTGATATTAGTCCTTGCTTGCATAAATACTGAATACATAGTTTATATGAATTGACAAAAACCTTGAGGGAATTATAATAGAGCCGCAAATTGTAACGCATAATTATACCGTTTGTATACAATGTGCGGATAAGAGCATTTGCCAATGAATTGGGAATCGCGGAAAAGGGAGAGAAGCATTATGTGTAGAATCGGTTCCATCAAGAGTTCGACTCCGGTAAGTCCTGCAAAGGCGCTGGAGCTTATGCTGCCCCAGCAGGAGGGCTACGATAATTCGGGTTTTGCAATGGTCATGCAGGATTTATACGGCATTTTCGCCCCTTACAAGGACAGGCCGCTGCTTTCTCTGGCCTGCACCAAGGAGGGTGCCCGCATGGTGGAGGAATACATGGACAGCCTGGGTTTTGCCCAGCTGTCTTCCTGGACGCCGGGGCCGGACAAGAAACCGGGCCTTGATATAGTCCCCATGCCCTTCTACATTTTCCGCTGCTATGATTATCCCGCCCATTATGAAAAGTTTGAAGACAGGGAAACATTGCTTCTGGATACGAGGCTGGCTCTCCGCAAGATGCTGGCCGAGGCGGGGGAGGGCTATGTTTACTCCTTCTGGCCGGATGTACTGACGCTGAAGGAAATCGGTAATCCCCACGATATAGCGACATATTTCCGCCTTTGGGATGACAACGGTGTGCTGCTGGCAAAGAATATCATCGTCCAGTGCCGGCAGAATACAAATTATGCGATCGTCCGCTATGCGGCCCATCCTTTTTTCCTCCAGGGCTATACGCTTTGCGCCAATGGGGAAAATACCTTTACCACCAAGAACAGCCAGCTGCAAAAATCCCTGAACCGGGGCTATATCGGTTTCGAGTCGGATTCACAAAATTTCCTGTACACTCTCCATTACGTTCATCATGAATTGAAGTGGCCGCTAAGCTACTACAAGCACGTCATTACGCCGCTTCCCTTCACGGAAATGGAGAAGCGGCCGGACAAGGATGTGCTTCTGTCGATACGAGAGTCCCTGGCTCACCTGGAAATCAACGGGCCAAACACCATCATCGCCGGTCTGCCGGACGGGCGCATGATGACCTGCTGCGACAGTAAGAAGCTGCGTCCCATCGTCATTGGCCGCGATGATAACATGGTATGTATGTCCTCTGACGTAGTCGGTCTGAATCACATTATGCCGGAAAGAAACGTGGCGTTGGACATATACCCCGGGGAACGGGAAACGATAGTTGTAAACAATAACCTGGAGGTGGAGAGATGGAGGCAATAAAAGTGCAGGATGTGGCTGTGAGAGACCTGCCCTGGATAATCGAGCATGATCCCGTCAAATGCAAGCTCTGCGGCAGCTGCGTGGCCGGGTGCACCTTTAAGGCCATAAAGCCCGTAGTCATCAGCCGCTCCGTGACCGTGTCCGAAGCGGAGCAGCCAAAGCCGGTGCGTAAGGCGGAGACAATCACTGTCATAAAGCAGGTGGCAAGCCTGACAGATTTCTGCCGGGGGTGCGGTATGTGCGAGCGCGTCTGTCCCAATGGGGCCATCAGGCCGGTTCAGAATCCCGCCCCCCGCAAGGACCTCCTTTCAAGGGATTTCGGCCCCATCAAGCGAGGCGGCCGGACAAATCTCAATGCCATGCACACACTGGATAAAATCGTCGTTGGCCGCATATCCCAGATGACTGATCCGGCCCTTGACGCAAACCGCCATACCTTTGATATCAGGGCTCCCTTCGGTCGCGTCCTTGACTCCAGAGAAATCCCTGTAAAGGTTGTGGATGGCAGGCTGGAGTTGACGAAAAAAGTTCCGCCGGTACGCTGGATTTACCCGCTGATTTTCTCCGATATGTCCATCGGGGCCCTGTCTACCAGAGCCTGGGAGGCGATCGCCCTCGCTACTGCCTACCTCAATGAGAAGTGCGATATTCCCATTCGTATGTCCTCCGGTGAAGGCGGTATGCCCGTTAAGCTGCTGGAGTCTGATTACCTCAGGTATTTTTTCATTCAGATCGCTTCCGGGCACTTCGGCTGGAATCGTATTATCAAGGCAATGCCCTATATGAAGACCGATCCGGCCGGCATCATCATCAAAATCGGTCAGGGGGCAAAGCCCGGCGACGGCGGCCTGCTGCCGGCGGCAAAGGTAGCCGAGCACGTTCAGGCGATTCGCGGCGTTCCCCGGGCGACTTTAAGCTCCCCGCCAAACCATCAGGGGCTTTATTCCATTGAAGAATCGGTTCAGAAGATGCACCTGTCCCTGAATGCCGCCTTTGGCTTCCGTGTACCTGTGGCCATTAAGTGCGCCGCTTCCTCTACCTCTGTAGCCGTCTATAACAATCTGCTCCGTGACCCGTACAAGATATGCGGCGGTTTCTTCCTGGACGGCATTATGGGCGGCACTGGCGCGGCAAATGAAATCTCCCTTGACCATACCGGCCATCCGATTGTTTCCAAGATTCGCGACTGCTATATGGCGGCTGTCGCTCAGGGCAAGGCCGGGCAGATTCCGCTCTATGGCGGCGGCGGCATCGGTCTTACCGGAAATGCGGCAGCCGATGCCTTCAAGCTCATTTGTCTTGGGGCAAACGGTGTGTTCTGCGGGCGGATTCTCGTTCAGCTTCTCGGTTGTGTCGGCAGTGAAAATGGTCGCTGCAATTCCTGTGATACCGGTAAGTGCCCGGTAGGTATTGCCAGCCAGGATCCCAGACTTGTTAAGCGCCTCGATGTGGACCGGGGGGCTCAGAAAATTGTCGATTACGTTCTGGCCTTTGATCAGGAGCTCAGGAAGCTCATGGCTCCTATAGGTAACAGCAGTCTGCCGGTAGGCCGCGGCGACGCGCTGGTAGCCACGGACAAGGCGATTGCCGGCCAGCTTGGCATTCAGTACGCCTGCTGACAGGAAGGGAGAGAAAACAATGTTTACGATCGAAACCTTTATCGGCCATGAGCGTATGTCTACCGAGGATCTGCTGCTGAAAATAGAGGAAGCAGTCGGGAAAGGTGAGACGGAGTTTTATATCAACGCCAGCGGACAGCATGATATCGGCGGTCCCCTTTGGAACAAGGACGGGAAAACCCTGCACTTTGAGGTCAACAACGCCGGTCAGCGGCTTGGCTCCATGTGCCTGCCAAATACAGAAATTCTTGCGCACGGCTCTGTATCCGCTGATGCCGGCTGGCTGAATTCCGGCGGCATTATAACCATCCGGGGGGATGCCGGTGATACGGCAGGTCATTGCGCTGCCGGGGGTAAAATTTATATCGGCGGCCGGGCCGGTACCCGTACCGGTTCCCTGATGAAGCATGACCCCCTCTATGAGGAGCCGCAGCTGTGGATATTGAACGGTACCGGGAGCTTCTCCTTTGAATTTATGGGTGGCGGCCGGGTTGTCGTCTGCGGTATTGGCGAGGAACATTCCGACTCCGTTTTAGGAGATCGTCCCTGCGTTGGTATGGTTGGCGGGGCCGTTTATGTAAGAGGAAATATAGCCGGTTACCCTGATGATATCCTTGAGGAAGCCCTGGACGAGGAGGATATTGCTTTCCTTGAAGATGGTATGCCAAAATTTCTGGAGGCTGTGGATCGTCAGGAGCTGATATCGCGCCTTACCGACTGGAAGCAGTGGAGGAAGCTCCGTCCCCTCACCTATGAAGAACACCAGCCGAAGAAGGCGCCGGATCTTCGCTCCTTCCGCCTGAGCAGCTGGTTTAAGGATGGGATGTTCGCGGATGTGGCGGCAGATGACGGCATCGTACTGAATACGGTGAATACCGGTATTTACCGCTTGCGGGTGCCCCGGTGGGAGAACGGTAAATATTCCGCTCCCTGCCAGTTCCAGTGTCCCTGCGGTATTCCCACCCAAAAGCGTTTTCAGCTCATCCGTGAGGGCCGCCTGGCAGAGGCGGCCAGGCTCGTGCTGGAGTATACTCCTTTTCCTGGTTCCGTCTGCGGCACGCTCTGTCCAAATCCCTGTATGGAAGGGTGTTCCCGTAAGACGGTTGACGAAGCTGTTCAGATTGGCGCTCTGGGTCTCTTGTCGGAAGAAACGCCGGTGGAGGCTCCGGCGGCTGAAACCGGCAAAAGGGTAGCGGTGATCGGCGGCGGCGTCGCCGGTCTTTCGGCGGCCTGGCAGCTGCGCCGTAAGGGCCACATCGTTACCGTGTATGACGATGGCGATAAAGTCGGCGGGAAAATCCAGCAGGCGATACCCCGGTTCCGGCTGCCTCATGAACGCCTGGAGAAGGAACTGGCCCGCATTGAAGGTATCGGCGTAAAATTTGTCCCTGGGATTCATGTGGACAAGGCCAGGTTTGAGGAGCTGCGGGAGGATAACGATGCGGTTGTAGTAGCGGTTGGCGGCAGCCGTCCCCGCTGGTTTTCCACCTGGGAGGGGGTGGGGCACCTTACCATGGGGCTTGACTACCTGAAGGCAATCAATCGGGGTGAAATCCCTCATACCGGCAAGCGGGTTGTTGTAATCGGCGCCGGTGATTCGGGGATGGATGTGGCTGTAAGCGCCTATAGGCTGGGAGCGGAGTCCGTCGTTGCCGTGTGCCGCCGTAAGCCTGCCGCCTCCGACAGGGAGCTGTCTGCTTTCCGCGCGCTGGGTGGCCGGATTGTCTGTCCCTTTATGCTGTCCCGTATTACCCCGGTGGGGGTAACGGCGGAGGACGGAACCTTCATTGCGGCAGATCAGGTTATCGTATCAATTGGCGAGGAGCCGGTACTGGATTTCCTGCCTGAAGGTATTGAAACGTACAACGATAACTGGCTTGTCCCAAATGCTGAAAGGCAGATACTGCCAGGCGTTTTTGCAGCAGGGGATGTCATAAAGCCTGGCCGCCTTACCGATGCTATTGGTGACGGCATTGCAGCGGCCAGAGCCGTTGATCAGTATCTGAATAATGAGCCGGTAATTCCCGAGGTAAAGAAGGCCGTAATACCGGTAGGCCGTCTGAATAAAGCATATTTTCAAAAGTATCACCACTGCGCGTTGCCTGTCCCGGGCGACGATCACATTCGCTGCATTTCCTGCGGCTCCTGCCGTGACTGCGGTATGTGCATGGAGTCCTGCCCGGAGAAGGCCATCAGCCGTATCGACCTGGGAAATGGGCGGTGGAAATATGTTTCCGATGATTCCCGATGCATCGGCTGCGGTATTTGCGAGGCCGTCTGCCCCTGCGGAGTCTGGAGCCTTATTGACAACCCGGAGCCTATTGATATGTATCGGAGCTTTGATCATCATCACTGAAAGGATCTGACATCCGGTATACAATATATATTAAGAAAATAATTGACTTATATAAAGGCAAGTGATAAACTCCACTCCGTAAAGCAAAGGCGCTTGGATACAGACGTATCCGGGCGTCTTTTTTGCTTATAAAATAATTTAGGGGGAATCGTAAATGTCTGTGGAAATTACGAAAGCGATCAGCGATCAGGTCTTTGGGGTGTGGTTCCTGTTGGGAGCCGCCCTTGTCTTTTGGATGCAGGCAGGCTTCGCCATGGTTGAGGCCGGCTTCACCAGAGCGAAGAACGCCGGTAATATACTCATGAAGAATGTGGGCGACTTCTGCATCGGAACAGTTACCTTCATTGCCATCGGCTTCAGCCTCCTGCTTGGTGAGGATATGATGGGGCTCATCGGTAAACCGGGCTATGGCATCTTCAGCGATTATGCAAATTTTGATTGGTCCAATTTTGTTTTTAACCTGGTATTCTGCGCCACCACCGCAACTATTGTTTCCGGCGCCATGGCCGAGAGAACAAAATTCCTCTCATACTGCGTGTACTCCGCAATCATCAGCGGCCTCATTTACCCGATTGAAGCCCACTGGATCTGGGGCGGCGGCTGGCTGGCCCAGATGGGCTTCCATGACTTTGCCGGCTCCTGCGCGATCCATATGGTGGGCGGTATTGCCGCTCTGGTTGGCGCCAAGGTACTTGGCCCCCGCATTGGCAAGTTCAGCTACGATAAAGAGGGCAGGGTAGTAAAAGTAAATGCTTTTCCCGGCCACAATCTTCCCATCGGCTGCCTCGGCGTATTCATCCTGTGGCTCGGCTGGTACGGTTTCAACGGTGCCGCGGCTACCAGTGTAGAACAGCTCGCCTCCATCTTCGTCACCACTACTATTGCTCCGGCCATTGCTACTATAGTAACGATGGTTTACACCTGGAGAAAGTTCGGCAAGGCCGATATATCGATGACCCTGAACGCCTCGTTGGCCGGGCTGGTAGCAATTACTGCCCCCTGCGATGTAACAGATGCCTTCGGGGCAATCGCCATCGGTTTTGTAGCCGGTATTCTTGTTGTATTCGGCGTATGGTTTCTCGATAACGTCCTCTATATAGATGATCCGGTTGGCGCTGTAGCGGTCCACTGCTTAAATGGTGTCTGGGGTACCATCGCAACTGGACTTTTCGCAACGACCGCTGCTCCCGGAAACGATGAGCTGGTTGGTCTTTTCTACGGCGGTGGCCTGAGGCTCTTAAGCATTCAGCTGATTGGCCTGGCAGCGGTGGCGGCCTGGTCCTTTATCACGATGACCATCGTGTTCTACGGCATTAAGGCCGTTATTGGCCTCCGGGTAGAAAGGGACGAAGAGATTATCGGTCTTGACTCTGCCGAACACGGTCTGGCTTCCGCTTACCTCGGGTTCTCCATCATCGATGTTTCCAATACCATGCTCATGGATGTCAACGAAAACACTGACCTGGGCAACGATAATTATGCGGCGGCCACGCCCGTGGAAAAGGCAGCAGCCGTACCGGTAGCAGACTACAGCGCCGCTTCGCCTACCGGTATTTACAAGGTTGTTATCATCACAAAGCAGGAGCGTATCGAGCGCCTGAAGAAATCCCTGAACGACCTGGGCGTAACAGGTATGACGGTTACCCAGGTTATGGGCTGCGGTATCCAAAAGGGCGCCGGGGAGATGTATCGCGGCGTTGAAATCGATGCCACCCTGCTGCCGAAGGCAAAGGTAGAAATTGTCGTCAGCAAGATCCCCGTGGCAGACGTTATCGAAACCGCAAAGAAAACCCTGTACACCGGGCACATAGGCGACGGCAAGATATTCGTCTACGGCGTCGACAAGGTAGTAAAGGTTCGTACCGGTGAAGAAGATTTCGCCGCTTTGCAGGATGTTGAGTAAAACGGAATGATGAAATGCCGGAGAGGGGCCTGCCGCGGGGAAGCTTTCTCCGGGGCGGCTGCTCTCACCGGTTATCGGTCGTCTGTGGGCGGACAGTTTGATTCGCTTTACAGGCCGGGAACCGATTTTATAAGAGGGAGAAGAAAATGGCAGAAACGGCAGAAAACAAATGGCATGAGGAATGCGGCGTGTACGGTGTCTATTCTCATACCGCCGATGTGACGGGACTAACCTGTCTGGGGTTACAGGCGCTTCAGCACCGGGGGCAGGAAAGCTGCGGTATCGCCTATACTGATGGGGTCTGGATGGATGTAACGAGGGGGATGGGATTGGTAAACGAGGTCTTTCGCCAGCAGATTCCTCATCTGGAAAAACAGTATATCGCTATCGGCCACGTGCGGTATTCTACTACCGGCTCCAGTCTGCTGATGAATACCCAGCCCCTCATTGCAAATTATTCGGGAGGCAAGCTGAGTCTGGCTCACAATGGCAATCTTACCAATGCGGCGGAGGTTCGGCACCAGCTGGAGATAAACGGCTCCGTCTTTCAGACGTCAATCGACACGGAGGTCATCCTGAACCTCATTGCCCGTTCCCGGGCGGGAACCATTGAGGAACGGATCATCGAGAGCCTGAAGCAGGTAAAGGGGGCCTACTGCCTCACCATCATGACCGAAAACAAGCTTATGGGAGCCAGGGATCCCCAGGGCTTTCGCCCGCTCTGTATCGGGAAGCTGGAAGACGGCTGGGTGCTGTCCTCGGAAACCTGCGGCCTGGATGTAGTAGGAGCGGAATTTATCAGGGACGTGGAACCGGGTGAAATCGTTGTCATTGATGAGGATGGCATCCATTCCATTTCCTTTTCCAAGGGCGAAAAAACTGCCGCCTGCGTATTCGAGTACATTTACTTTGCCCGGCCCGATTCCATAATTGACGGGCAAAGCGTTCATGAGGCAAGATTCATGATGGGCCGGATGCTGGCGAGGGAATCGGGCTTTAAGGGCGATATCGTTATCAGTGTGCCGGATTCCGGGACCACAGCGGCCACCGGCTATGCCCTTGAGTCAGGCATTCCCTTTGTGACAGGACTGTTAAAGAACCGCTACATTGGCCGGACCTTTATCCAGCCCAATCAGAAAAGCCGGGAGAAATCGGTACGGCTGAAGCTGAACGCCGTTAAAAGTGCAGTTGAGGGCAGAGATATCATTATCGTGGACGATTCCATCGTTCGAGGAACTACCAGTGGAAAGATCGTAAAAATGCTCAGGGAAGCCGGGGCAAGGAAAATTTACATGTGCATATCCTCTCCGCCCATCGGGTACCCCTGCTACTACGGCATTGATACCTCTGTTCGGAAAGAGTTGATCGCGGCGACAAAGACCGTGGAGGAAATCAGGGAATTTATCGGCGCGGACGGACTGCACTTCCTGTCTATCGAGGGACTGAAGAAATCCTTTGATAAGCTGGATCCGGAGCGGCTCTGCTATGCCTGCTTTAACAACACGTATCCCGTCAAAAATGGCGAGCAGCCGCCGGGAGCGTCAAAGTACATCTTTGAGGAGCGCCGTTAAAACAAGATAATACCGAGAGCTGTTGCATGGGGAATGGCCTGTGCAGCAGCTTTTTTGATTTTTCTATCAAAGTACCATTATTAGGGGTTGGTATGTGAAATAATAGGATCGCAGGGAGGAGATACAGAGCATATTAAGATGGAGCTCTAAAATAAAAAAATATTTTCTAAAATAGCCGGTTTATGGCTTGACAAATAATCGGCTTATGCTATTATTAAAACAGAAATTCGACAAATAAATATTCTAAAATTAAACATAAACCTAAGGGTGTTCTAAATGCGAATGTAAGATGAAGGTCTGGCGGGACTTCCAATATATAACAGGTAACCTTGCTAAACAAAGGGAGGATAAGAAGATGAGCGCAGCAGCAGTCAGTGGTTACGGACGCAGGTACCGGCGGACAAGCAGACTTTCTATTACAAAAAACGAGCAGATAATCGAGGAAAAATCAGAGCCGGATTTTCCGAACAGGAAGCAGGAAAATTCGGACTTTCTCCAGCAGAAAAAAGCGAATATAAAATCGATTGCCGCCAGGGCGCTTCTGCCGGCGAAGATCGTCGCCCTGCTGGCTGCTATATTTGCCTGCCTTTGGTCCCCGTTGAAATTTCATAACGAATACCTTAGAAGCAGCAGCTTCGAGAAGATTACTGTTTCCCGGGGAGAGAGCCTTCAGGATATCGCCGGCCGTTATACCGCCGATCCGGAAAAACAGGAAAGCCTGATGGACGCCATCGCCGAGATGAATGTTCTGTCCAGGGGAGAACCTCTGCCGGTGGGCTGGAAGCTCCTGATACCGGTCATTAAATAGGATAAAAAAATCAGTTGGATATTGAGCCGCTCTGGTGAAAAACCGGGGCGGCTTTTCCTATAACTTCTCATGTTCAGCCCCTTGTCACAGGGGTAAAGATTCCGGTGAAAACCGGAGAGTTTTTTGCTGCCCATCACTGCTATAGGAAATTACCTGTTGGCCGGGTAAATCTGGCTGAGGAGAGGAGACGGAGGGGAGTGGGTCGGCCAGAGACAAATAGGAAATTTATGCAAAACAATAAAAAAAGATGACGAAATAGTAGGTTTTGTGGTAACATTGTGGTAACATAAACGTTTTTCGTCGGGTAAAATTTTTATTAGGAGGTTTTGTCTATGATGTTCTTTGGCGGAGCAGTGGTTTTGGCTACCTTTGCTCTTATCATCAAAAAGTACGAAGCGCGAATGGTACTTTTTGCGGCCGGTCTTATTATGTGCCTTGTGGGGGGGGCGGTGAATGATTTAATCAACACCTTCACCCAGACGATGGTGCATAAAACTCTTGTTCCCACCATCTGCAGTGTTATGGGTTTCTCTTTTGTAATGAAGTATACCCAGTGCGACAGGCATCTTGTTACGGCAATTTCTTCCGTTATTACCAAGGTTCAGTTTATAATCATTCCCATGGCAATGCTGCTCACCTGGTGGATTAACATTGCCATTCCGTCGGCGGCTGGCTGCGCGGCGGCAGTAGGCAGTATCCTCATCCCCACCATGATGGCGGCCGGGGTTCATCCGGCTATGGCCGCCAGCGCCGTAATGGCCGGTACCTGGGGCAGCGCTATCAGCCCGGGTACTTCTCATAACCCGGTGGTGGCCAAGCTGGCTAATACCGATGTAATGACCGTCATCATGAATGAAGCTCCGGCGGCCATCATTACTTCCTTTATCGTGGTCGCGGCGATTACCGTGGTATCCGTCGTTTTAAAGGAAGGGCCCAGCGAAGAGCGCCGCCTTGCTTATGCAGCTGCTCAGGAGGGCGGCGAGGTAGAGGAATTCCATGTGAACCCAATCAAAGCCCTCGTTCCTCTCATTCCGCTGGTCATGCTCATCCTCGGCAGTAAACAGGTAGCTATCCTTCCTGCCACCAATGTTCAGACAGCAATGGTCACTGGCGTTCTTGCCTCCCTTATTGTCACCATGTCAAATCCTCAGGAGGTCACCAAGGAGTTCTTCAAGGGTATGGGCGAGGGCTACGGCAGCGTTATCGGACTAATCATTGCTGCCGCCGTATTTACCGCCGGTATGAAAGCCGTTGGTCTTACCGGAGCTCTCATTGACTTGATGAAAGGCTCCGAGTCCATTGCCAAGATAGCCGGCGCTTTTGGTACGTACATTATTGCCATCGTTTCCGGGTCCGGTGACGCGGCTGCCCTGGCTTTTAACGGGGCGATTACTCCCCATGCGGAGAAATTCGGCATGACCATTATGAACCTGGGTTCTCTGGCGCAGATGAGCGGGGCAATCGGCCGCTCCATGTCCCCGGTAGCCGGTGCCGCCATCATTTGCGCCGGCATGGCAAACGTCAGCCCCATGGACATTGCCAAGCGCAATGCTATTCCCATGCTCATTGGCGTTATTTCCTTCATGTTGCTGTTCTAAAAAACGGGGGCGGTTTTGTACCGCCCCTGCTTTTTGTTAATAATGTTGTAATTTGTACAGGAGGTGCGGGAACATTATGTTAAACGAGAAGAGAATACTTGATGAGTTTTATGAGCTGGTTCAGGTACGCTGTTCCAGCCGCAATGAGCGTCAGATTGCGGACCTGCTCACCAAAAGGCTGGAGGAACTTGGCTGTACCGTTACCGAAGACAATGCCGGTGAAAAGATAGGCGGCAACACGGGGAATCTTGTGGCAAATCTCAAGGGAACGCTGGCCGTGCCCACGGTACTGCTTACGGCTCACATGGATTGCGTTGAGCCCTGTGAGGGGATAAAGCCGATCCTGAAGGATGGCATCATAACCTCCGGCGGCGCCACGATCCTCGGGGCCGATGATAAGGCTGGCGTGGTGGCCATCCTGGAGACTCTGCGGGTGCTCAGGGAAGATAACATCCCTCACGGTGATATCCAGATCGTCTTTACCTGTGCGGAAGAGGGCGGGGTAAACGGCTCTAAGAATATGGACAGCTCTCTGCTGAAAGCGGATCTTGGCTATACCCTTGATACCCATGGAGCTCCGGGGAAAATAGTTTTCATGGCCCCGGGACAGAATAAAATATTTGTCCGGGTGGAGGGAAAGGCCGCCCACGCCGGGATCGCTCCGGAAAAGGGCAATAATGCCATCGTGGCCCTGGCAAAAATGCTGACCAGGATCCCTCAGGGCAGGATCGATGAAGAAACTACCTGCAATATAGGCACTATCAAGGGCGGTGAAGCCACCAATGTGGTGGCGGATCGGGCGGAGCTTCTGATGGAGACCCGCAGCCGTGACAAGGCCAAGCTGGATAAGCTTACTGCCGACTGCATGAAGATATTTGAAGCTGGCGGTGCGGAAACCGGCACGAAGGTGACCGTGGAGCTGCGTCCGGCTTATGACCCGTTCATGATTGCCAGGGATGCCCTGCCGATTACGGTGGCGGCGAAGGCCGCCGAGAAGCTTGGCTTCAAGGTGTCGATAGAGGAGTCCGGCGGTGGCAGCGACGCCAATTTCTTCAATGCCTATGGCGTTCCCACCACTGTTTTGGGCGTTGGCATGACAAACAGCCACACAAAGGAAGAATATATAAAGGAAAAGGATCTATATGATTCGGCCAGGCTGGCCTTACAGATTGTAAAAGACGTGGCCGCGCAGTAATTGGAAGATTGTCCCTCGCCTTAGGGCGGGGGACTTTTTGCTGTCCCGATGCTTCAGCCAGGATTCATATATGAATGGTAAAATTTTTCAAAAACTGTGAGGATGGTAGACAAGATGGATTTTGATAAGGGAATTGCGGAAAAATATTTAGCTGAATATGGAGAGCTTGTTATAAAAATCGGGGTCAATCTCCAGCCAGAGCAGCTGCTGGTCATTAACAGCCCCATTACTTGCGCGGCTCTGGCCAGAGCCATCGGGGCGGCGGCTTATCGGGCGGGAGCTCACGACGTGACAATACTCTACAGCGATGAACTGTTCAGCCGCGTCAGATTCAGGCTGGGCAGACCGGAGATATTTTCCGAATTTCCCCAATGGAGACGGGAGCTTCTCCTTACTCAGGCAAAAAGCGGAGCAGCTTTTGTTTCAATTTCTGCCGGAGACCCGGAAATATTCAAAGGGGTAGACCCGGAGCGGCTGCAAGCGGCGAATATGGCTGCCGCCGCGGCCCTGGAGGAGTATCGGGAAAGGCTCATGAACAACGAAAATTCCTGGTGTGTCGTATCGGCTCCTGCCTTGGCCTGGGCGAAGAAAGTTTTCCCGGAGGCGGCAGAGGATGAGGCGATGGATAAGCTTTGGAGAGCAATTCTTTCGGCGGTGAGGGTCCAGGGGGACGGCGGAGCGGCCGGCCGCTGGCGGAAGCACACTGATTTTCTGGCCAGGGCCGCTGGCTGGCTCAATGAAAACGCCTTTACCGAGCTGCGCTATCGGAACAGTCTGGGGACGAATCTTACTGTAGGTTTGCCTAAGGGACATATTTGGGCGGGAGGAGCGGAGGAAAATACCAGCCATCCCGGCCGGTTTTTCGTGGCGAATATGCCCACGGAGGAGGTTTACACGGCTCCGGACTGCCGCCGGGTAAACGGTAAGGTTTTCGGGGCGAAGCCCCTGGTCTACGAAGGGAACCTGATCGAGGGCTTTTCCCTGACCTTCCGGGATGGAAAGGTGACGGACTTCCAGGCAGATAAAGGAGCAGATATTTTGCAGGAGCTCCTGGACACAGATGATGGAGCTTCCCGCCTGGGGGAGGTAGCGCTGGTACCCTTTGACTCGCCCATCTCCAAGAGCGGTATCCTTTTTTACAATACCCTGTTCGATGAAAATGCCGCCTGCCACCTTGCCCTGGGACGGGCATATCCCACCTGCCTGAAGGGCGGGCCCCGGCTGTCGGTGGAGGAACGGTTGGCCCGTGGGCTGAACAATTCCCTCCTCCATGAGGATTTTATGATTGGCACGGCGGATCTGGCCATCGACGGAGTGCGGGAGGACGGCAGAATCGTCCCCGTGTTCCGGCAGGGAAATTTTGTGGATATTTTATCTGGAATTTGATTTTCTGGCATATCAGAAACAGAGTAGAGATTGAGCAAATAATCAAGGTGACAAGGTAACGAGGGGATAACCAGATAATCAGGCAGGCTGGTATTTTAGCCTGAAGGGATCCCTGGCGAAAAGCCGCGCCCTTCTTTTGACCGGGATGCCTCTTTACAGGACGCCGGTTATCTGCTATTTTTGCGGTATGAGATTATATTATTGCGCTATAACAAAGCTGAAGGATCTGCGGGGCGCCGAATATCTTTCGCCGGGCCGCCGCCAGCGATTGAGCCGTTATCTAAGACAGGATGACCGGACAAGATGCCTGCTGGCAGGGCTGCTGCTGCGGGCCGTTTTTGGCAAAGAAAAGTATAAAAGGATTGCGGTTGATGACCGCGGCAAGCCGCATTTAGCGGGGGGAGATTTTTTCAGTCTCTCCCATTCGGGGGATTATGTGATCCTGGCGGTGGCTGGCTGCCGGGTGGGCGTGGATATCGAAAAGGTCGTCCCTTCCGCCGGTTTCATCGAAGCTGATTGCCTGACTGACCAGGAGCGGGCGTGGCTCTCGGCGGAAAATAGCGAGAGGGCTTTTTTTGAGCTGTGGACGGGGAAGGAGAGCGTCATGAAGGCCACGGGGCTGGGCTTTAGATTGTCGCCGAAAAGCGTTGATGTGGCGCCAGCCACTCGGGGATTTTACAATGTTCTGGGAAAGGATTGGTTTCTCCAGTGGAGAGATTTTTTTGACTGCTCCCTGTGCGTGGCCACCGAGGAAGAAGAAGCGATACGCTTCGTCCCGCTGGACCCGGAGGAGCTTTTGGCGGCGATAGCCGAAAATGCGCCGCTGGCCCATAGCGGAGGATAAATGGGATATTTTACGCCGGGAAAAATTGTTTCCATGATAAAGAAAGCCCAACCTTGCATGGCTTTGAAAAGCTATGCAAGGTTGGGCTTTCTTTATCATGGATATTAAGGGTCTTAATCTTGAATATTGAGGATGGCCGTCAGGCCGGTGAGCTTGATTATTTCCAGCACGTTTTTGCTTGGCGATTTTACGGTAAAGCCGCCTTTTTTGGCCATCTGCTTGTGAGCGGTCACCAGCGCTCTGACTCCCGCCGAGGAAATATATTCCAGCCTTGAAACATCGAGGATCAGCTTGTCATTGGCGGGAGCGACCTTTCCTATTTCCGCTATCAGCTCCGGGGAGGTCATCGTGTCGAGCCGTCCGTCGATAGCGATTGTAGCGGTATTATTTTCTGCCGTGGTTTTCAGGTTCACCTTGATCACCTCCTTTAGCTTATGCTTTCGCCAGCCTGTGAGTCAGGAAAGCGCATTGTTTTGCGCAGCCTTCATATCAAGCTCGATTACCGTGTTGTTCATATCGAGAACTCTCAGGTAATCAAGCTTGGTGGCCGCCGCCTTTATAAGCCCTATGCCGCCGAGCCTGAAGGCGCCTTCATCCTCCGGCGCGTAGCGGGTTGGGTCAAAGGGAACGCCGTCGTCCCGGATACGGAGGATGAATTTGCCGTCGGCCTGGGAAAGGTTTATATCGATATAGCTGCGTTTCACGCTGGCGCGATCATAGCCGTAACGCACGATATTGACCGCGATTTCCTCGGCGGCAAGGCCGATGATGTTGGCGATTTTGCGATCCAGCCCCCGGCTCAGACAATAGGCGACCAGCTTTTCTGAAACGCCTACCGCTTCCTCCTCCGTTCCTTTAATGGTCAGGTCAAGGCAATGTCCCTGATCCCTTTCCGGGATGAGCAGGAAACCCTTTTGAGGGAGCTTACCGCGCTTTTGCTGAATTTTCGTAAAGGCGCAGACGGTAATAACCGTGAGGGCTTCGCTGGCCAGAGGAGCTGCGCATACGCCGATGATGCCCCAGTAATGCAGGGACAAAAACGTGGCTGGGATCAGGAACATAAAATTTTGCAGTATCGTATCCAGGGCGGCAGGAAAGGGCTGGAGGATAGTCTGGTAATAGGTTTGCAAAAATTTGTTCAGGGCGTAAAAGACAAAGCAGAGGCTGAAGGCCCGGATACATACGAGGGCGGTATCCATGAGGAAGGCGTTTTCGTAGCCGAAGAAGGCGGCGATATACTGGGGAAATGTCAGGAAGGTCAGCGTGAGCATGGCCGTCAGGGTCAGGCAGATAGTAAGAACCCGCCGGGTAAGGCGCCTGATGCCGTAGTAGTCCCGTTCGCCGTAGAGTATGCCGCAGATTGTCTGCACGAGACCGACGACGCCGCCTATAAAGAGTTCAGCAATGAAGACGGAGTTTGTACAGACTGAAAAGATTTCCATGTGGGCCTGTCCCAGCAAGCGCACTACGCAGGAGTTGATTATGAGGTCTTTGACCGCCAGCATGATGTAAAACATACCTGACGGCGTTCCCGTCTTAATCGTAGCGGGGAGCAGCTCTCCAAAGTCGGCAGGGGAAATCCTCTTCAGGCTCAGCATCCGTTTGTTCGAGCGGCAGTAGGGTATCAGCAGCAAAAGTCCGCAGCCGTAGCCGATAACTGTCGACAGAGCGGCACCGTACATACCCAGGGGCGTGTAGGTCAAAAGGATCACGTCCAGAGCCAGGTTCACGATGTTGGCGACGATAAAAAGCAGGGAGCCCAGGACGGGGTTGTTGTCCACATTGAAAAAGTAGCTGAGCTGTATAGCGGGGGCAAGGAGCGGTATGCCCAGGATATTGACGAGGATATAAGGGTATACCAGCTCTGAAAGCTCCCGGGTTCCCGCCAGGAGATCGGCCAATGAACGGGATATAAATGGAGCCGTCCCGCAGAGGAGGAGGGAGACGAGAAGTCCCTCCGCCAGACAGACCGAAAAGGTTTTGGAGGCTTTTGCCACATCCCGCTGGCCCAGGTAATAGGATACCCGGGCGCCGCCGCCTACGCCCAGGACGAAGGCTGGAGCCTGCAGGACGTAGAGGGCGGGCATACTCAGGGACACGGCCGCCAGCGCGGTGCTGCCCAGCAGGTTCCCGACGATGACGCCGTCCACTACATTGCCGATCTGCATGGCCACCACCATCAGTACCCCCGGCAAAAGATAGCTGTAAAATTTCTTTTTGATCAGCTGATCGTTTCTTTCCATTTTTTCCATAATGTTTTTTACGCCAGGTCACTAAGAATCACTCAAAACGGCCGTAAAAGTAGCCCAGAGTATTCAGGGCCTCAAAGGCGTTTTTAAGGTAATTTTCGTTGGTGATTGGCCACTTGAAGCCCAGCCGGTAGAGGGCTTTGGTGGTAAAGGAGCCGTCGTAGCCGATATATTCCGCGCTCGTTTCGTCCCCGGACGAGAGGTAGGCGATGAGTCCCGAAACAAGCATATTTTTGCTGTCGTCTTTCAGTGCTTCCTTCAAGGAGGCGTTAAACTCCTCGTCCTTGACGACTCTTACCGTTATGCCGCAGCTGTTGAGGGCCTCGATTACGTCCCCCATCTCCACCTTGTGGCCGTTGCAGGCGTGGTACACGGTGAACTCAGGGCTCGTTCCCGCAAGGCGCACTACGGCGGCGGCGGTAAAGTCTATGGGTGAGAACTCTACGATCTCGTCCATTTGGGAGACGGGGAATTTGCCGATGGCAGCGTAAGCCCGCAGATTTCTCATGAAACCGTTGGTGACGGAATTTATCTGAAATTCTCCATCGCTGTGGCGGCTCATAAGGTTGCCAACCCGGATTATCTTTCCGTCAAGCTCGCCCCTGGCAATGGCCTCCAGCGTTGCCTTTTCGGCGCGGAACTTCGTGTGGAGATATTTATTGGACAAGTCCTGACCGAAGAACAGCTCGTTTTCGTGGAGAACCTTTTCCCTGGGGAACCTGCGGTCGATGTTTACGCCCGCGACGCTCACGGTGGAAACCTGGACGAAGCGCCGCTTTTCTTTGGCGCAGAGGGCAATGAGATTTTCGACTCCCTTTACGTTGATGCGCTCCAGCGTGTCGTCATTGGTAAAATGCTTTACGCAGGCCGCGCAGTTGATGACGGTCTTAAAGTCGTATTTTCCCAGGGTTGAAACAAGCTCTCCGTCCGTTATGTCACCTTCAACGGGGACGATCCGCCCGTCAAACAGCTCGTCCATGGGATCGTCGAAGTAGTAAGCCAGCATATTTTTGAGCCGTTGGGCGACGCTTTCCGCTTCGCCCCGCCTTACGAGGCAGTAAACGGAGGAACCTTCGTCCTTTAACAGCTCCTTTAAGACGTGAACCCCTAAAAAGCCGGTAGCGCCCGTCAGGAGGACATTTCCTATATCGGTATAATCCACTTCCTCCAGGTCGTCGGCGTTGTTATGAGCCAGAGCTTTAGCCACGCCCTCCAGCTTGATCTCATCGGCTGCTTTCACTTCCGCCCCTTTGCCGCCCTGGCTCAGAATGCGCCGTTCCAGAGCCTCCACCGTCGGATTATCGAAAATGTCGCTGTAAACGATCGGAAGATTTGCCGTCATGGCCTGCATTGCGACCTTGGAGGCTGAAAGGGAGGTGCCGCCGATCTCGAAGAAGTTTTCATCGATACCGACCTTTTCTGCGCCAATCGCCTTGGCGAACATGGCGCAGAGCTTTTTTTGCAGTTCCGTCTCAGGCTCGGCGAAATTGCGTTTTTCGGCGGTAAATTCCGGCTCCGGGAGGGCCTTTTTGTTTATTTTGCCGTTGGAGGTGAGGGGCAGGGCATCCAGTTGAACCAGGACGCTGGGTATCATGTAGTAAGTCAGGGAGCGTTTCATATGCTCCGTCAGCCGGGCTTTGTCGATGAGCTGCGAGGCGGTAAAGTAGCCGCAGAGGAACTGCCCTGACCCGGGACTTTCCCTGACTACTACGACGCTTCGCTTGATATTCGGATATTCGCTCATGACGGCTTCTATTTCGTCAAGCTCGATCCTGAAGCCCCGCAGCTTTACCTGGTTGTCCAGCCGGCCGAAGAACTCTATTTCGCCCTCCTGGTTGTATCGGGCCAGGTCACCGCTTCGATAGGCTTTTCTTCCCTTCAGCCGGATGAAAGAAGCCACAGTTTTTTCGGGAAGATTGATGTATCCTCTTCCCACGCCGTCGCCGCAGATAACCAGCTCGCCCCGGGCTCCCGCCGGAAGGATGTGGCCGCTCCTATCCCGGATATAAGCCCGGACATTGGCGGCAGGCCGGCCGATGGTCACGGCTTTGCCGCCCGTCATGACCTTGGAGATACAGCTGATTGTGGCTTCGGTTGGTCCGTAGCCGTTTATGATAATGGCTTCGGGGCTGACGAGGCGCAGTTTTTCGTACAGGGACGGTGGGAAGGATTCGGCGCCCAGATCGTAGGTCTTGATATTTTTTAGGGCTTCCTTGGCCTGGGGCAGGTCTAAAAAGCTGGCGATAAAGGAGGGCGTTCCCGATACCACATCTACGCCGTTTTGCTCGATTAGCCGGAACAGGGCCAATGGATTATGGATTTCCGCCTCGCTGGCCATGCAGACGGTGAGGCCGTTGCAGAGAGGTATGTGTATTTCCATGAGGGAGAAATCAAAAGAAATTGAGGCCACCGCCAGCGCCGTTTTGCCGTGGGAAATAAAATTCACCGTTTCGTGATTCAGGGGGTTTGCGTCCACAAAGTTGCATAAGTTGCGGTGTTCGATCATAACGCCTTTAGGCGTTCCGGTGGAGCCGGAGGTGTAGATGATATACGCCAGGGAATCGGCGGTGACATCCAGGTCAGGGTTCGTTGAATCCTCACTTGACAGAGCTTCCTCAATGGTGAGAACAGTATAGGGCTTATCGGTAAACAGTTTGGCCTTTTCTGATTTTATTTTCTCCGTGGTGATGACGAAACGGCTCCCGGAATCTCTCAGGCAGTAGTCGATTCGGTCATCGGGATAGTCGGGAAGCATGGGTAGAAACGCGCCGCCGGCTTTCATGATACCGTATTCGGCGATGGGTACGTCAATAGTCCTGGGCAGAATCATGCCCACGGCTTCCTCAGGCTTTAGTCCCTTGGTTAGCAGGAAGCGGGCGAGCTTGTTCGCCGCCCTGTTCAACTCGCCATAGGTCAGCTTCTTTCCCGCGGCGATAAAGGCGGCGTCGGTTTCATGCTTTACAGCCTGCTCTTCAAACAGCTTATGGACGGGAAGGAAGTTTACGGGATAATCGGTGGCGTTGAAGTCCTCCATTTCTTTTTCCGCTTTGGCGGAGAGGGCGGAGACTTCTTTCAGATATGTTTTCTGCAAAAATTCTCCGGCGATGACCGACAGGCTTTGCGCCATGTTCAGGATGATACTCTCACTGTACATATCCGCCCGGTATTCGCAGAGGATGACGGGCTTACCGTCGCGAATAACCACGTCGATGGAGAGGGGCGCTTTCGCCGCGTCGAGGCTGAGCGACTTAACGCCGGCTTTTTCGCCTCCGATGGCGTCGAACACAAAGTCAGCCCCCTGATAGGCGAAGATTATATCCGCTTTTATATCGTAGGCCCGGGAGATTTCCGCAAAGGAATATATATCCTTGGACATACTCTGCATGAGGCTGTCCTTCATTCCGGTCAAAAAGTCCGCAATCTTTTTATCGCCATTGGTATCGCAGTAGACGGGGAGGGTTTTCACCAGCATCGTCACCGAGCGGGAAAGGCGGGGGTCGCTCCGTCCATTGTAGATCGTCGTATAAACTACTTCGTCCCGATAAATGAACCTGGCGAGGGCCAGACCGAAAGCGCCGTTGAAGAAGGCGGCGAGGGTCAGCCTGTGCTTATCGCAGTAGGCTTTTATCTCGTCCAGCGCCGTATCGCAGATAAATTCGCATCTGCCCACGGCAGGCTTGGCGCCGTTTCTGTCCTTTACGGGCAGGCAGTCGGCGTCGCAGCCGCTGAAAATGGAGTCATAATAGGCTTTCGCTCCGGCGTAGGAGTCGGTCTGGCGCGCCCGCTCCTCGTCAAGGGCGGCCTCAAAGCCCGTGTAAATTTCCTTTTCCAGAGCCTCTCCGCCGTAGGCCCGGTTTATATCCTCGACGATAATCATTTCTGACGTTCCGTCACAGATAATGTGGTGGAAATCAAGGAATAAATAATTGGCGCCGGGGGTTTCGTAGATTTCGGCCCGGTAAAGGGAGCCGTTTAATATCTCATACGGCCGGGTCAAAGCCGCAAGCTCTGGCAATTTTCCCGTCATGGTTTCGACCCGGGGCGGTTCATCGTCGTGGCGGGCAGCCCGTATGTCGCCGTCATCGTTCAGGAAAAGCCGGGTCTTGATGTAGGGATGAGCGTCGATGGCGCTCTCTACAGCCGCCTTCAGGCGCTGGGTGTCAATCTTATCGCTCAGCTTGAACAGATAAGGGATATTGTAGATGGTGGAGTTTGGATTGGCGGCGCATTCCACAAAGACGCCGCTTTGGGTCTGGGTGATGGGATAGTCCGCAAGAAGGTCGTAGCTTTCGCTCTTTTGGGCGTTGGCGAAGAACTTTTCCAGTTTCAGGACGGTGTTGTTTTCCTTTAGATCGCTTATCTTTATGATCGCGTCTAACTCCTTCGACAAGAGAGCGTTCAGCTTTATCGCGCCGATGGAGGTTACCCCCGCATAGAAAATATCGGTGGTGATGCCGAAATCCTTCGAGCCCACAACCTCGCTCACCCGGTCGAATATCCGTTGCTGCAGCTGGTTTTGCGGCGGCGCTGTGTCGCCGGTTTTCCTTTGCGGTTTTGGCAGGGCGCGCCTGTTTACTTTCTGGTTCTGATTGAGGGGTATTTTTTCAATCTGCATGGTGACTGCGGGAACCATGTAGGGCGGCTTGGCGGCCAGGATAAACTGGTTCAGCTCATCGATATTTATCGTCTGCCGGGACACGACGTAGGCCGCGATGAATTTGCCGCCGCCGGGCTCGTCGAAGGCCGCCACGGTGGCGTCGTCGATGGCGGGGAACTGGCGGATTGCCCGCTCCACCTCGGACAGCTCAATCCTGAAGCCCCTTATCTTCACCTGACCGTCGTTCCGGCCGATGAAGTCGATAGCGCCGCTGGGGAGGTACCGGGCAATATCCCCCGTCCGGTAAACTCTCCCATAGTCTGGTTCGTCGGAAAAAGGATTTTTGATAAAGGTTTTGGCGTTTTGCTCCGGGCGGTTCAGATAGCCTCTGGCCACGCCCCGCCCGGCAATCCAGAGCTCTCCGGGGACGCAGGGGGGCAGGCGGCGGCCGTTTTTGTCGACGATGTACAGCTTCGTATTGTCCAGCGCCGCTCCGATGGGCACTCTTTCGTAGAGTTTATCCATGTCGAAGGAGGTGACGCAGACAGTGCATTCCGTGGGGCCGTAGATATTGACAAGCTGATAACCTGCCGGCGGCGTGAGGGGCACGAGCCTTTCGCCGCCAACCAGCAGGGCTTTCAGGGAACAATGACTGACTTCGGAGGCGAACTGCCGGCCAACCTGGGTCGTCATGAAGCAGTGGGTCACGCCGTTTTCGTTGAAATATTTTTCGATGGCCGGGAGATCCAGCCGGATTGATTCATCGACGATGCAGACGCAGGCGCCGGTCGTGAGCGCCGGGTACATATCCATCATATTGGCATCGAAGCCGTAGCTGGCATAGGCTGCAACCTTTGATTCCTGCGTCAGCCCAAAGCGGTTTTTATACCATTGGCAGAAAGCGACGATATTGCGGTGCTCCAGCATACAGCCCTTGGGAATTCCCGTGGTGCCGGAGGTGTAGAGCATTATGAAAAGATCGTCTGGCGATGGGACAAGGCCGCTCCTTTCGCATTTTGGCAGGGACGATATATCCTCGATAAACAGTGTTTCCCCCTGATAGCCGGGGACCCGGCTGAGCAGCGCTTTATCGGCGATAAGGAGCTTCGCTTTCGCGTCATTCATCATGAACTCCAGCCGCTCCGTAGGATACGACGGGTCGAGAGGCTGATAGGCCGCTCCCGCCTTCAAAACTCCCAGGGATGCAACGGGCATGTACTCGCAGCGGGGGATGAGCACCGAAACGACATCCTCCTTGCCGATGCCGAACTTTTTCAGATAAGCGCCGACCTTTTCCGACAATTCGTCAAGCTCTTTATAGGTATAGCTTTTATCCTGGCAGACGACGGCTGGCCGGTCAGGAAATTTCTCGGCCTGACGCCTGAAAAGGGTCACTATGTCCGTTATCTCATAGTCCTTGCCGGTGTCGTTAAACCCCTCCAGCGCTTTCAGCTGCTCGCCGTCGGTCAGGTCAATATCATCGATAAGGTCTTTAGTGGTAAATTCCTTCGCCGCTTTTTCAAAAGAGCGCAGAAAATTCTTTACCGAGGTCTCCTCATAGAGATCCCCCCGGTATTCAAACTTCAGGGAAAATTTGCCTCCTGCCCTTAAAAGCTCAGCGGAAACCATAGCCTTTGGGTCGGGAGCGTCCAACTCCTCCACGGCAATCTTTTCTCCGTCGAAAACGATGTTTTCCAGGAGGTCTCCCTGATAGGCGAAGATGGTAGGGGGTTTTATCTGTAATTCGGAGCATAGGTCGGCGTAGGAATATAAGTCGTGTTTTCGGCTATTTTCCAGCTGTTCGTCTAGTCCATGCAAAAATTCGGCAACGCTCCCGCCTTTTTGTAAATCGCAGTAGACGGGCAGAGTTTTAACAAACATACCGCAGGTATGGGCAAGGTTTGCGTTGCGGCCGTGGTAAACGGTGGCAAACAGGCTCTCCTCCGCTCCGGCAAATTTCGCAAGCACAAATCCGTAAACGCTGCAGAAAAACGCGCTGGTCTTAATGTTGAGCTTTCGGCAGAAAGCCTTTATATCGGCGGCGTTAAAAGAGGAAAATTCGTGGTAAAGCGTTTTGGCAGCAGCCTGGCCGTCGTTTTTATCGTTTATCATGACGGAATCCAGCTCGCAGCCGCCGAAGACCGAGTTATAATATTCTCTTGCCTTTGTTAATTCCGCCGTCTTTAGCCGGGATGCCTCTTCACGGGAAACGTCGCAGCCCGTGAAGCTCTCTGCTTCGAGGGGGAGACCGCGATAGGATTTATCCACGTCCCTCATGAATACTTCGACCGATGCGCCGTCGAAAATGATGTGATGGATTTCCAAAAAGATCGTTACGCTGGACTCAAGTTGGAAGATGCGGCATCGGTAAAGGCGGTCCTTTAACAGATTAAATGGCCTTACAAGACTTTTTTTATCAAAGGCCGGTTCTCTCGCTTTTTCGACCTGGACTTGGGGCGGCTCGTCAGAGAGGACTTTATAGACCGTGCCATCATCCCCCGCAGTCAAATGCAGCTTTAGATAGGGATGGGCGTCAATCGTCGTTTCCAGGGCTTTTTTTAGCTTTTGGACGTCGGTATTTTTGTTCAGCTTAAAAAATAAGTCTATGTTGTACGCTGTGCTGTCAGGCTCATTCGTACAGTCAAAATAAATCCCGTATTCCGTTTTTGAAAGGGTGGTCCTGATCTGTTGGTTCATTTTGGTCGCCTCCGTATAAAATTTCAGATTGCCGGTCATTCATTGGCGAATGTCCGCCATGAGGAGCGCTATGTCATCTGACTGCTCCGAGCCTTTGGCGAAGCTTTCAATACTGTTCAGGATAGCAGCGATCTTCGCGCTGCCATCTGGTATATGGTTTAAGGACTCACAAAGGGACTTCAGGCGCTCGTCTCCGAAAAAAGCGCCTTCAATGTTTTCTGCCTCGGTGGCCCCATCTGTGTACAACAGAATTTGAAAAGTGCCGTCTATGTCTACACTGTTGAGGTGGTACGCCATATTGGGAAAGATACCCAGGGCGAGATCGGGCTCTGAGTGGAGCCAGGCAATAGAATTTTCCTTTCGTATCAGCGGGGGATTGTGTCCCGCATTCACAAACTCCAATCGGCGCTTCTTCCGGTCTATAACTCCCGCAAACATAGTGACGAACATATCCTCATCGTTGACTTCCCAAAGCTCATCGTTGATTTTTGCTATGGCCTTTTCCAGGGGGAGCTCCCGGTTGACCTTTACCAGCATACAGGCCTCCGATGCGAATATGGCGGCGGGTATACCCTTCGATGAAACGTCCGCAATACATATCAGGAGCCGGTCGCTATCGAGCTTAACGTAATAGTAAAAGTCGCCGCCTACGGTCCTGGCCGGTCTGATAAAGGAGGCCAGAGAAAAATTCTCATCGTCAAGGGGCTTGGGCAGCGCCCCCAGCTGAATCCTGGCTGCCGTTTCCAGGGCGGCTTTCTCCCGTTCCTCCCGCTTGGCGTGAGCTTCGATAGCGCTGACGTAAGAAATTATATCCGCCGACATTTTTTGGTACGAGCGGGCCAACGCGGCTATTTCGCCGCTCAGGGCGCTATAATTGGGTATCTCTGCCCGCAGGCCGCTTTCCACGAATTTATTGGAAAGTTCTGCCAGCTTCACGATAGGCGAGGATATTTTTTTCTCGATCCAACTCAGAACGATGACCAATACGAAGATGGACACCAAACCTAAAATCCCGGCCATCCGCAAGGCGGCGGGGACAACTGTGGCGGCGTATTGAGCGCCATCGTAAAGCGCAGCTAATTTGTTCAGCAGGATGAATATCAGGTAGAGTGTATTTGCGGAGATGACGATAAAAAAAGCCGTTACGATCCGCGTCTGTAAGCTGTCGGAGTACTGGAGCTTCAAGGGTTCCCCGTTGCTTATCCCATCGATCCCCTGGGAGCTGCCTCGCCTTAGGGGCAGAGCCGCAAGGATCAGGACGCTGGCCGTTATGACCAGGTCGGCAAAAAATACCGGGTAGACCAAACTGTTCTCCCGGTCGCCTAAAGCGCACCTGAGGATGATGGAGCCTATGATGGCGGCGCATAGCACGTAATCTACCAGATAATATTTGTGACGGTATTCGCTGGCGTAAAGATTTTGCGGCAGGTAAAAACTTACCGGCGAGAATCTCGCTGCCAGAAGAAAAAACGTCGTTCCCATGAACAGAGCAAAATAAAGATTGCAAAGAAAAACAGGCCGGTAAAAAGCGACGAAATCAAAAAAACCGAGGAGTTCGCAGCTGGCAGATAAAAAGCCCATGGAAGACGCCGTGGCAAAAGACGCGATAAAGAGGTACTTAACGAGAGTCTTAGTGGACGAGATGAATTGCGCCTTATGGTGGTCCAGGGGAAGGATGGTATGCCAAAGCCGGTAGGGGAGCCACGCAAAGAGAAAATTTGCCAGCATACCGATGGGCGACTCAAAGTTGAGAGTGCCGAAAAGATCAGCAATCAGATTGCCCACGGCGCAACCGAGGGCTCCCCAGGGTCCGAAAAAAAGTCCCGCTGTCACAGGGTAAAAAGCCGATATCCTGAAGTCGGCGTAGGTGGGGAGAAATTGCCAATATTTGAACGGCATATTCGCCAGGGCGAATATTGCCGTGCTGACGAGAAAACCAAACAGTGGGGAATTGAGTTTTGATGAATCTGGCGAATCTGGTTTCATTTTTTACTCCACGTCCCACTCAAAAGAAAATACATTGCGTCCGTCTACCCGGGCATAAATCAAGTTCTGCATGGTATTTTTGACGAGATAAATTCCCAGCCCGCCGGGGGACAGCTCGTCAATGGTGCTTTGCGCCCTTGACGAGCTGTCGAACGCTACGGGGTCGAAGGGACGGCCCGCGTCCCTGAAGGTTGCCCTTAGCGTTCCGCCGTTCAGACGGACAAGCTCCAGCTCTGCGTCACCGCCTTCGGCGCCAAAAGCGTAGCTTGCGATGTTGGTAAATATCTCTTCCAAGGCAACGAAAAATAAATTGTTGTCATGATGGGTATGGAACTCTATGCACAAAAAATCCCGGGCAAAAGCCATCAGTTTATCCAAATTTTTTTTCGGTCGGGATCGTTATTTTCACGATAATTCCTCACATGAATAATTTTTCTTTCTTATTTAATGATAATACCATGCCCATGAGATTTGTAAATTAAAAGCATCACGGAGGGCATAAATACAATGTTCAAAAATATCAGAAACAATAAGAAAAGGGGTGATGGTCAAATAGCATGGCCTTACAGTACTCTTCCTGGTTCTGAAAAGTTATTTCTAGGATAAAGGAACCATGGACCGATGATATGACGGTACGGCAGGATGTCCCTGAGAGTTTAGGAAGATAATGGAGACATAAAAACAGCGGCGGATTTCTCCGCCGCAAGCTATGGGTATATTTGGTAGTATATTCAGCTATCCTTTGCTATTGAATAGTGTCAGTTTATTTTCCTGGCTCTAATGAAGGCGTTTCGTCCCGCCGCCGAAATCTCCAGCTTCACGGCTGCCCTGTTAGCGGCTGTCGAAACATCCAGATCCTGCTTTACGTCGGCTTTTTTACCGAGGGTGTTTTTCTTTGCCGCCTGTTTTGGTTTAAGTGACTCCAAAATTTTACTTTCCCAGCTGCTCTTTTGTTTCTTGTCCAGCTTCAGGAGACTGCGGGAAGATTCATCGCCGCTCTTTGATATGCTCCAGGCGCCGAGACTGCCGTCGCTGTTTATCATCCAGCCGAAGGAAACGAGCCCTTTGCGCTTGGACAGCGAATCCGTGAGAGAGGCGCAGTCGTAGACAAGCGCTTCATATTCCAGCTTTTTTTCGGGGTCGGTTGCCATTTGCCGCAAAATATTCGGGGCGATGGACATATTGTTGACGCCGCTGCCGCCGAATGGCCTTGTACCCATAGAAAATTTCATGTCAGGAAATTTTTCCGTCAAGTCCTTCAGGACTCCGCCGGAATCAGTTTTTCCTTTCCCATCCTCTGCTTCGCTCATGGCATTGGCCTTTGCGTAGGCGTAAGCCGCTTCGGAAACGTAGCTGTTTCCAACTTTTACCGCCATTATAAATACAACTCCTTCCTTGGTCGCAATACTACCTCATATACCCCTTACTTAAATTATCGTAGATTTACGCTGAAACATTAGCGGGGCGGTAAGGAGTCGGAGGCAGAGCGAATGGTGAAATAAATGACGGGGATGGTTCCCTTTATTTTCATCTGGCGGCGATGGGCGAGGATAATAATTTGACTGAGGGGATATTTTTTGAATATCCTTGAAAAAGGAACGGAAATTTTGTATCATTATCCGATAATCACAAGTTGGAGTGTTCTTTTTCATGTGTGGGATACAGGCAAAAATCGATAAGAAGGTACTGGTGGCAGCTCTGCCCATCGTTATGGGATATCTCCCGCTGGGGCTGGCCTGCGGTGTTCTGGCTGGCTCTGTGGGGCTGTCGGCCTTCGATATTTTTCTGATGTCGGTACTCGTTTTCGCCGGCAGCGGACAGTTTATCGCTCTCGCCATGATGGGCAGTGGGGCGGCGGCCATGTCGTCTATCATCCTGACGACATTTATCGTTAATCTCCGTCATCTTCTGTACAGCAGTACCCTTGTGCGGTACATAGGCAGCGGCTCCCGGGGATATCAGATGGCCTTTGCCCAGGAGATCGTAGATGAGACCTTTGCCGTAAACGAAAATCGCTTCTCCGATAAGAGGGAAACCTGGACGATGCCCCAGGCGCTGGGGCTGGCCTGGACGGCTCACGGGGCATGGATCTTCTCCACGGTGCTGGGTCAAATCGTCGGCAGTATGATAAAATTTGATATCAATCTTGTGGGATATGCTCTTACGGCGATGTTTATCGGACTGTGGTCCTTCCATTTCAAAAACCACCGCCTGATAATCGTGGGAGTTTTTGCCGGATTTCTGGCCCTTTGGCTTTCTACTTTCCTTGATTACAAGCTTCACATAGTCGTGGCTACGGTGGCTGCGGCTACGGTGGGGATGCTCTGGGAAAGCCGGGCTGAGGAGAGGGGGAACGGGCCGGAATGACCAGGATGACTCAGACGGAGATCCTGCTGACGATTTTCGGAATGTTCGTGGTAAGTTATGTCCCCCGGGTACTGCCGCCCCTTTTTCTTTCCCGCCGGAAGATACCGAAAGAGGTGGAACGTTGGCTGAAGTTTGTGCCTACCTCGGTTTTCGGGGCGCTGGTGTTTTCTGAAATTTTTGTGCGGCCGGGATATGCTTTTGATTTTTCCGCCGGAAATATAAGTCTTTGGGCATCGCTGCTTGTTATGGTGGTAGCCTGCAAGACCCATTCCATTGGAGCCTCCATTGTGTCCGGGCTTGCCTCGTTTTGGTTGCTGGAGCAGTGTTTTTGAAAGGAATTTGTATGTTAAAGGTTTTGAAGCTGGTGAAGCCTGCCGATTGGATCATTGGAACCATGCTGCTTTGGCGAATGGCGCTGATTGATTTTGACAGCATTTGGTATACGGATATGTTCTGCCTTACGGCCTTTTGTATCTGGTTCGGACAGCTTTGTATAAGACTGTATTTACAGTGCCACCCTGATATATGGAGGTAGAAAAAAGATTGAGGTGACTGTTATGAAAAAGCTTTTATCTGCGATGGCCGTCATTTTGATGGCATTTATTCTTACAGCCTGCGGCGTAAAGATTCAGGGAGATCCCGGCATTAAATCAGAGACTGATAAAAAGCCGGAGGCGCCACCGGCTGGTACCCTTCAGGTGAAAATGCTGGATGTGGGACAGGGAGACGCCATCCTCATCAGGAACGGGAAAAAGACGATACTCATCGATACCAGCGATATAGACGAGAAGAAGAAGCTGAAGGAGCGGCTGGCCGAGGAAAAGGTGACTTCCTTTGATGCGGTTATTCTCACTCATCCCCATGCTGACCACATGGGGGGAATTGATTATATCCTGAAAAATTTCCCGGTGGCGATAGTATATGACAACGGGCAGGCGGCAAAACCAAAATTCTACACAAATTATCTCAAGCTGCTGAAGGAAAAGAAGATCAAGAGCAAAACCCTCACTGCCGGTGATGTTTTGGACTTTGGGGACGGTCTCCGCTTTGCAGTCTATAGTCCTACGAAGGAAATGCGCAAGGATGGCGGCATGGAGAATGGAAAGATAAATCTCAATATCAACTCGATTGTTGGACGGCTGGAATTCGGTGACTTTCGGATGATGTTCACCGGAGACGGTGAAAAGGTCACGGAGGAGGGAGTTTTGCGCCGCTATGGCAATGAAGCCGTTCGGGCAAGCATTCTCAAGAGCCCCCATCACGGATCAAAAACCTCTAATTCTGAAGCTTTCCTGAAAGCGGTAAAACCTGATTGGGCGATAATTTCCTGCGGGGTGAACAATGATTATCATCACCCCCATCCTTCCGTCCGCAACCGATACGGAAAGATGAAAATCGATTTTTACCGGACAGATATTAACGGAAATATTACCATTACTACCACCGGCAGGAAGGTTGATGGCAAGCTGTATCGGATTTCTGCTCAGAAGGGTAAGAAAAACGACCAGACCGGGTATTGACAGAGGGGATACATTATATGGCAAAGGAAACCGTGAGCATTCATGCCTGCCTGGATCGCCGGGAAGGAAAAAAAGCGGTGCTGCTTCTCGGGGATGAGGAAAAGCCGGTAGTCTTTCCGCTGAAATATCTGCCGGAAGATATCGACGAAGGGGATTGGCTGAATATAACGATAGAATACGATGAGGCCGCTACGATAGCGGCAGAGGATGAAGCGACATCTCTTTTGGCGGAGCTTCGTCGTGATAAAGGGTAAGATTGGAAGAATGGTATCGCAGATGTCAAGAATCATCAGGGTCTTTTTGCTGTTGGTGGTCCTTTGCGCAGCCGGGCTGTTTATCGCTCCGGCGGAAAATGCTGAGGCGTCATCGACAAAAAGCGAAATAACCGGCTTCAAGGAAGAATTTTCCACCAACCCCAAAACGGGGGCGGAAATATACCGGCTGGAATTTGGGATAACAACTTCGGAGATCCAGTTTTCCAGTAAATATACAAAGAAAAATCCCAACCAGCTGCAGCTGGTTTTCAAGAAAACAAAACTGGGCAAGCTGGAGCAGGAGTATCAGATGGACGGCCGCTACGCCAGCGCAGTCAGCTTTGATGATAATAAGAATGGGAAAGTAACGGTAACGATAAAGTTTGCCGGTAGCGTGAAGAAGCAGGGCTATAAAATCTACTATGCCAAAGCGGATAAACGCGCCGGAAAGCCGGACAGACTGGTAATGGAAATCCAGCGGCGGGGGAGTTACGGGCACAATGTAGATCTGAAGGGTCTGGAAGGAAGAACTATCGTTATCGATCCCGGTCACGGCGGTGTTGACGGCGGGGCAACGGGCCCAAGCGGAATACAGGAAAAGGCCGTTACCCTTTATGTGTCTCAGGCTTTGGGCGATATTCTGGAGGCCAACGGGGCAAGGGTCGTAATGACCCGCCGGGATGACCGGGATGTTTATGGCCCGCAGGCAACGGACCATCAGGAGCTTGACGCCAGAGTGGATGTGGCAAGGCGTACCAGGGGTACGGATGTGTTTTTGAGCATTCACTGTGATGCTTTTTCCAGCCCTGAAGCCAGTGGTACCAGCACGTTCATTTACGGCAGATCTCCGGAGGATTACAAGCTGGGTCAGGCTTTACAGGCTGGAATGATCCGTCGGGGCGGCCGTAAAGACAGGGGCGTCAGGAAAGCCAATTTCTATGTTGTCAAGCATTCGCCGGTACCGGCGGCGCTGGTTGAGCTGGCCTTTATCACCAACTACAAAGAGGAAATGCTGCTTTGCTCCGATGGTTTTCAGCAGGATATGGCCGTGGGAATAGCCGAGGGACTGGCAGAATTTTTACGAAATTACAGCGGCAATGGTTCTATCAGGGATGACTCCAGGCTGTCACCAAGGCAAAGACGGGAATACCGGAACAAAGAAAAGAAAGCTTCCCTCAGGAATTCAAAAGAGGAGCGTAGAAGGAAATGAAAAAGACGACTGACTGCCGGATAAATAGGTATGTGAAGAATTGTCTGGTGATTGCTTTTGTACTTATGCTGTCTTTGGTCCTGTCCGGCTGCGATGAGAATCAGAAACACAGCGAAAAGCCGCCGGTGACCAGTAACGGGGAAGTTACAGTAAATACCGGGAAGACCAAGCCGGAAACGCAACGGGAGATTACCGTATATTTCCCGAATAAAACCGGGGACAAGCTGCTGCCGGCAAAAAGGAAGATAAAAGGCGATGCGCCGGTCGAAGAAATAGTTTCCCTGATATTGGAGGGACCGGATGAAGCTGAACAGACTGCCGGGATGGTAAGACCGTTTCCCGGTGGAGTAAAGCTTCTGGAGGTCGCCGTCAGGGATAAGATTGCCAGGGTCGACTTTTCAGCGGAGCTGACAAAGGAATTTCAAGGGGGTTCCACGGGGGAAATCATGCTGGCTTCATCCCTGGTAAACACCTTGACAAAGTATCCAGAAATTGAAAAGGTTCAGATACTCGTTGAGGGAAAAAGAATCGAAAGCCTTTCGGGACATCTTGACTTCAGTGAACCAATGGAAGAATTTAAGGATTATTAAGGGCTGAGAGCTGTCCTCGCTCGAATTAAGTAAGTGTAGGGGGGATTTTGGAGCAGCAATGTGGCGCTGATATCTTTCCCGTCATCATATGCAGAAGGAAGAAAAACAGCTGAGGTTGGTTTCCTGAATAATGGCGTTAGAAAAGAGAGTATGCAAAAAGCACCCCGCCTTAGCAGGGTGCTTTTGCTGCCTGTTGGCTACCGGGCTGAGGGAGATGATTGACCAGGGGCGGGTTATGAATAATTTAAAATGACGGTCAGCCATCAGGGAGGATGAAGGGACGAAGCCCTGCCGTGAAGCAGGGTTTAGCCTGAACAGTAATATGTATAAAGTCTTGCTTTTTTGTTTGCGGTTAAACAGGTTATCGTGCTATAATGAGCCTGAAAATTTGCCGTTCTTTTTGGGCTAAAATTGTGCATAATGGTGAATAAAATATCCTCCTGTATATAGCGTTGTGGATGTTGTATGACGGGAGTGGCAGTAGTGAAGTTTCGGTGCTGACTCTTCAGTCGAGCGGGAGAATGTGACGATGATCCCGCAGGTAGTACCGGGATTTTTTCCCTGGGAAAGTTCGGGCTGAATTTATAAAGGAAAGCGGCGGGCAGTCTGATTTGGCCGTCTCTGAAATCATTGCAAAGGTGATTGAGAATGATCCTGTCTGTGAGGGCGAAATAAAAAGCCGGTAGCAGATAGTTATTCATATAGTAAAGGTGGTTATTTTTACTATTTATTTACAAAATTTTAAGGAGGAATTAACATGGCAGAAGAAATGGTAAAAGAAAAAGGGATTGGCAGTATCCGAATCGCGGACGAGGTAGTCAGCATTATTGCCGGCATGGCATCCACAAATGTTGAAGGCGTTGCCGGTATGAGTGCCGGTATTGTCGGTGGAATTGCGGAGGTTCTTGGTCATAAAAGCTTTACAAAGGGCGTTAAGGTTGAGGTCGGCGAGAAGGAAGCAGCTGTAGACCTGTTCATTATCGTGCAGTATGGTGTCCGCATTCCCAATGTTGCTTTAAAGGTGCAGGAAGCTGTCAAGAATGCCATTGAGAGCATGACTGGTTTGGTTGTTGTTGAGGTCAATGTTCATGTTCAGGGTGTGGAAATGCCGGAACAGGACTCCGACAAAGAGGACGATCAGCGGGTTCACTGATCTGAGTGAGGCAGAGGGGCTTTAGCTCCTCTGCATGATCCTGTTTGTGTGCCGTAAAAGGAGGCTGTAAGCAGTGCAGTTATTCAAACGCTTGGCGGTGCTTTTGTTTGCTGTGGTTATGACTGCAGCATCGCTGGCTTATTTAGCTTTGGCTTCAGGCCTTGTACCCTGGTACCTGGTGGAAGCGCATGTAAAGCCTCTTATCGGCGGCATTCCTCTCATTGGCGCAGGAATAGCCTCATTAGCATGGAGCATCATGCTCGTCCTTCTCTTCATGGGGGGGCAGCGGTTCATTGATTTGGAGAGGGAGATCGTCGTCGGTGGCGGAGAGGAGGGCAAGGTCAATATTGCCCACGGAGTTATTACGGGGGTTGCCGAAAAGGCGGCGGCTAAGGTAAACGGAGTCCGGGAAGCCTTTGCAAAAATCAGGGCAGCCGAGAGCGGAGAAAATCCCTCCATAGCTCTGAATGTGGGTTTGGTCATAAGTAACGGGGCAGATAAAAATGCCGTTGAACTGGGTGAGGAGGCCCGCAGTCTGGCAGAAGCTGCTATAAGGTCTTGACCGGGTGACTGTTGAGATACATATCGTAGAGGTATCAGACGGAATGAACAGGGATGCAAAAGCGGCCCAAAAGCGGGTTGTATGAGCAGGTGACGGTGTGAAGGAATTATTATTAAACAGGCTCCGCTCTGTTTGGGAAACCCATCCTGTGACACTTATTACCACTGCAAGTGGGATACTCATGGGGGTACTCATGCTGGTCATCGGGTTTTGGGCAACATTTTTCCTGACGCTGACCGGAGCGGCCGGGTTTGTCATTGGCCGTTGGCTTGAGGCGGACGAAAGTCGGCTGACAGATTTTATAGAGAGATTGGACGATGTGCTTCGTCGCTGAATTCTAATGCTAAGGAGACTTCTGAATGAGTCGCAGAAATGCCAGAATTGTGGCAATGCAGGTATTATTCCAGTTTGATATGGGACAGCCATTGACAAATGACGTGTCCCAAGAGGATGCCCTGGAAACAGCGCTGATGATGGCGGCTGACAGCGGCCGTAATGGAGAAGCTGCAAAGCTGAGCGATGATGATCTTAAATTTGCCCGTTTTCTGGTAAACGGAGTGCTTGATAATAAGGCGGCTATTGACGAGCTGATTACAGCCGTATCCAGGATCTGGAAGATAAACCGCATGACCTCCATAGACCGCTGTGTTCTCAGGATGGCAGTATTTGAGCTGAAGCTTGCCCCTAAGGAAAGCGCGGCGCCGGTAGGGACAGTTATTGACGAGGCCGTGAGAATCGCCAAGGGATTTGGCACCGAAAAGTCGGGAAGATTTGTCAATGGGGTTTTGGCCAGCATTATAGGAGAGAAAGACTAAATCTTTTCCGTGAACCATTTGAACCATATGGATACAAAAAAACTTACTGTAACTGAGCTGACCCGCTATATAAAAATACTGCTGGAAGGCGACCGGATCACTGGTCATACGGTGGCTGTAGTGGGAGAGGTTTCCGGGGCAAATGCGGGGCCCAGAGGTCATATATATTTTTCCCTGAAGGACAGCGGAGCCGCTCTGGACTGCGCTGTCTGGGCATCCACCGTCAGCCGCCTCCGGTACAAGCCGAGGAATGGAGATAAAGTCCTTGCTTTGGGAAAACTGGATCTGTATGCTCCCCAGGGCCGGTATAAGCTGGTGGTAAATCAAGTACAGCCGGTAGGGACCGGGGATATAATGGCCCAGCTGGAGGCTTTGAAACAGAAGCTGGCCGCGGAAGGACTCTTTGCTGAGGAATACAAAAAGAAATTGCCGTCATTTCCCAGGACTATTGGAATAATAACCTCGGCCACCGGGGCGGCGTTGCAGGATATGGTCAGAGTCGCAAAGACGAGAAATCCCCGTGTCCGGCTGATTTTTCATCCGGCAAAGGTCCAGGGAGAGGGAGCGGCGGAAGAGATTGCGGCGGCGTTGAACTACTTTAGCAAGGCGAATAATGTTGATGTTGTGGTCTGCGGCCGAGGCGGCGGCTCCATGGAGGATCTTTGGGAATTTAACAGGGAAATCGTAGTCAGGGCGATATATAGCTGTCCGGTGCCGATCATCTCGGCCGTAGGCCACGAAACCGATTACACGCTGGCGGATTTTGCCGCTGACGTGCGGGCGGCTACCCCCTCCAATGCAATGGAACTGGCGGTACCGGATACAGTAGAGCTGGGACAAAAGCTGGGACAACTGGCTGCAAGGCTCCGTCAGGCGGCAAATACAAAAATAAAGTATAACCGGACAAGGATGGAGGTCTTGAGGAGAAGCCGGTGTATGTCAAGTCCGGCAATGCTTTTAACCGAGAAGCGGCAGAGTCTGGAAGTACTGGCGGAACGGCTGATTGACAAGAGCCGGGGAAACATGGAGGTCAAGCGGCAGAGGATCGTTCTTCAGCGTGAGCGGTTAGCCCTGCTGAACCCCATGAATTTACTTCGCCGGGGTTACGGAATTGTCCGAAGCGGTGATGGTAAGCTGCTTCCCAGTGTCAGTGGGGTAAAAACCGGCGATGACATTATGATAAGGTTGTCAGATGGAGAGATTAACGCGGTGGTTCGCGCGGTAAACTGACGGCTGCTTGTGAAAATAACAAACGGAGAGATTATGGCTGCAAGAAAAATTGTTGCAAAGGAGCAATCCTTTGAAGAGGCGCTGGGGGAGCTTGAATCGATCGTGGCGGAAATGGAGCAGGGAGAGCCTACTCTTGCAGAGCTTACCGAAAAGTACAGCCGCGGCGTAATGCTCATAGAGAAGTGCCAGCAGGATCTGGACCGGGCTGAGAAAATAATCGATGTGATGGTAAAGCCTGACGGCTCCCTGGCGGAAACCGATATGACTACCCTTAGGGCTTAGAGTACAAATTGGTGGGATTATAATGACAGAGAATGCACTTAAGGAAATTAAGACTAAATGGGACCAGCGGCGGGAGCTGGTGGAGGCTGAGCTTCCCCGGCAACTGCACCAGTCGGGAAAAACCTTGGATAAAACCCTGACAGAGGCTATGGAGTACAGTCTCATGGCCGGGGGAAAAAGGCTCAGGCCAATTCTGCTGATGGCAGCTGCTGATGCTGCCGGGGCAAAGGGTGAAGACTTTATCGCCAGCGCCTGCGCCATTGAGATGATACATACCTATTCTCTGATTCATGATGATCTTCCGGCCATGGACAATGACGACTACCGCCGGGGCAAGCTCACCAATCACAAGATTTACGGGGCGGGGATGGCAACTCTGGCCGGAGATGCCCTGCTGACCTTGGCGTTTGAAGTTATGACCAGGGAGAAAGCCTCTGCTGAAATGAAGCTGGCGATGATCCAGGAAATGAGTTCTGCCGCTGGCTTCCAGGGGATGGTGGGGGGACAGGCGGTAGATCTTGAGTCCGAGGGAAAGCATATCCCCCTTGAGCTGCTTAGAGAAATGCATCTGGGCAAGACCGGCGCTCTTTTTAAGGCAGCGATCCGTTCCGGGGCCATACTGGCCAGGGCAGACGATAAGACTCTGGAGGCTCTGACAAAGTACGCATTGGCCTTTGGTCTCGCTTTCCAGATCACCGATGACATTCTCGATGTGGTGGGAGATGAAGCCACCATCGGCAAGCCGGTAGGCAGTGACGAACGCAATAATAAATCCACCTATGTTACTCTCACCTCCCTTGAGGAAGCGCGGCGGCTTGCCCAACAGGCCGTAGACGATGGCCTGAAAGCCATTGAACCCATTGGAGAAAAAGCAAAGTTTTTGGGGGCATTGCTGGAGTACCTCATTTGCCGGAATAAGTAATATTTGAACGGAAGAATACTATGTCGCATATTTTGGAACGTATTAACAGTCCGGCTGATCTTACCCCGCTGACCATTGGAGAGATGGAACAGCTGGCGGTGGAGCTCCGCCGGCTGATCATTGACACCGTGGCGGAGAACGGGGGACATCTCGCTTCAAGTCTCGGGGCAGTTGAGTTGACCCTCGCCCTGTACAAGGTGTTTCGGCCTCCCCAGGATAAAGTGGTCTGGGATGTTGGCCATCAGGCATATGCCCACAAAATTCTCACGGGACGGCGGGACCGGTTCTCCACCCTCCGTCAAAAAGGTGGCATTACCGGCTTTCCCCGTCGGGCAGAGTCGATTTACGACATTTTCGGCGTGGGCCACGCGTCAACCTCCGTATCAGCGGCCGTGGGACTGGCTGCCGCCCGGGATATATCTGGCCGTGGCGAGCACGTGATTGCGGTAATTGGCGATGGGGCCATGACTGGCGGAGAGGTTTTTGAAGCGCTGAATCACGCCGGTGATCTGAAGAAAAATCTGATTGTCATCCTGAATGACAACGGCCTTAGTATAGACGGTCACAGCGGGGCGCTGTCTGACTATCTGTCCTGCCTTCGGATCACCCCTGAATACATTCGGGCAAAACACGAAATCGAAGGGCTGATAAAGCATATTCCCCGTATCGGTGAGACTGTCTACAAAACGGCTTCTATTATCAAGGAAAGCGTAAAGTCGGCGATCGTCCCCGGCGGTCTTTTTGAGGAGCTGGGGTTCCGTTACGTAGGTCCGGTTGACGGCCATAACCTGAAACTCCTTACTGAGATGTTTACCGAAGTGAGCCAGTTGGACGGGCCGATCCTGGTTCACGTCCGCACGAAAAAAGGAAAGGGCTATATGCCGGCGGAAATGGAGCCGGAAAAGTTCCACGGGGTCGGCCCTTTTGATGTAATCAGCGGACAGATAAAAAAGAAGGCGGCGCCCCCCAGTTATACCCAAGTGTTCAGCGATACCCTGCGGGAGCTGGCCAGAGAAAATCGGGATATTGTGGCGATCACGGCGGCCATGCCCAGCGGCACAGGGCTGAAAGCTTTTGCTGAGGAGTTTCCGGATCGTTTCTTTGATGTAGGGATAGCTGAGGAACACGCAGTGACTATGGCTGGCGGTATGGCTGCCGGCGGTGTCCGCCCGGTGGTGGCCATTTATTCCTCCTTCATGCAGCGGTCCTACGATCAGATTTTTCATGATATATGCCTGCAAAATGTACCGGTGCTCCTGTGCCTTGACCGGGCCGGTCTGGTGGGAGAGGATGGAGCGACACATCACGGAGTTTTTGATTTGTCATATCTTCGCAGCCTGCCCAATATGACGATCATGGCCCCAAAGGATGAGAACGAGCTGCGGCAGATGCTGGCAGCAGCCTTCACCTACAACCGGCCTGTAGCGATCCGTTATCCCCGTGGGGCAGGGCTTGGGGTAGAAATCAGGAAAGAGCTGCGGCCAGTGGAGTACGGCCGCAGTGAACGGATCGAAATTCCGGAAGTAGACGTGGCCGCTGCTCCGATAACGATTCTGGCCGTGGGCAGTCAGGTTGACAACGCCCGGCAGGCGGCGATGCAGCTGAAGGATATGGGGATTGACACCGCTGTGGTAAATATGCGGTTTATTAAACCCCTTGATTTGGATTTGATTACTGCGGTTGTAAACAATCCGGCAACGAAGCTCATCGTCACTGCGGAGGAGAATGTACTGGCCGGTGGCTTTGGTTCCGGAGTACTTGAGGCAATAGTCGATCTGGGGGCAGCCGTGCCAGTGCTTCGGTTTGGCATTGGAGATGAGTTCGTTCCCAACGGTACCCAGCGGGAAGAAAGGGAATACTGTGGACTTTTGCCGGAGCAGATGGCGGAAAAAATTTCCGATCGGTACAAAAAAGCGGTGGGGAAACAGCTGTGACGCAGGAGATGGAGTCAAAGGAAGAATATCAGCCGGTTATTGGTGAACCGATAAAAAAAGAAGAAAATAAAAAAGCCGGTAAAATCCGATTGGATCAGCGGCTGGTGGAGCTTGGTCTCGCCCAGAGCCGTGAGCGGGCAAAGGCTACCGTCATGGCAGGACTTGTGCTGGTTGACGGGCAGAGGATCGACAAGGCAGGAACTCTGGTCAGGGAGGATGCAGATATCCGTATCCTTGGCGGGGAACTTCCCTATGTGAGTCGGGGTGGGCTAAAGCTCCGCCGGGCTATCGACTGCTTCGGCCTTGACCTTTCAGGGGCGAAAATGGCTGATATTGGGGCCTCTACCGGCGGCTTTACTGACTGTGCCCTCCAGCATGGAGCAGAAAAGGTCTATGCAATAGATGTGGGCTATGGGCAGTTGGCTTGGAAGCTCCGGACTGATGACCGGGTCGTCAATATGGAGCGCACCAACATCAGAAATGTGACAACCGCTGATATTGGTGAATTACTGACCTTTGCTTCAATTGATGTGGCCTTTATATCTCTGGATAAAGTCCTGCCAGCAGTCTGGGGACTTCTGCTTCCCGGTGGTGTAGCAGCAGCCCTGGTCAAGCCGCAGTTTGAAGCAGGCCGGGGCAAGGTGGGCAAACACGGGGTTGTCAGGGAGCCGGAGACACATCGGGAGGTAATTGAAAAGGTTATCTCGGTGGCTGAGGAGCTGGGTTTTTTTGTATCAGGGCTTGATTACTCGCCGATAAAGGGCCCGGAGGGTAATATTGAGTACCTTGTTTGTCTGAAGAAGCCGGAAAATGAATCCGACGGTGACTCGATTGATTTTGATGTGGCGCAGGTGGTATCAGCTGCCCATGAGGCCTTGGGCGGCTCTACTCCGGCAGAGACCGAGAGAAATTTCCTCAATTCCATAAGGGAGGCGTGAAGGATGCTGACTATCGCTGTTTTCCCCAACATGGGTAAAGAAAACGCCAACATGGTCCTTAACCGTATTTTTAACTTCTTCCGGGACAAGGAAGTCAAGGTGGTTATGCCCATGAATGAGGCGAAGCACTTTGGCTATGAGAACGACGGAGTGGAAAACATTGAGGAGCTGCCGATAGATATGGCCCTCTCCATCGGCGGCGACGGTACCTTGCTTGGCATTGTCCGCAGATTGTATGAACGGAATATTCCGGTGTGCGGTATCAATATAGGCACCCTTGGCTTTTTGGCGGATATCGAGCTTCAGGAGATCGAGTCGAAGCTGAAGAAAATCCTGGAAGGGCAGTACTACATTGAAGAACGGATGATGATCGCCGGCTTTGTGAAAGCGCCGGGACAGGCGGAGCGGTTCCTGGGCCATGCCATCAACGATGTGGTGGTCAACAAGGGCGGCGGAGCCAGAATGCTTAATTTGGGACTGTCCGTTGACCACTGCGGCGTAATGGATTACAAGGCTGATGGTATCATCGTATCCACGGCCACCGGTTCCACCGCTTACTCCCTGTCAGCCGGAGGTCCGATTATCAATCCGAAAATCAAGGTGCTGGTTTTGACTCCTATCTGCCCCCATACCTTCAATGCCCGTCCAATGGTTATAGATGAAAACGATGAAGTGTGCATCGAGATGAGGACGCCTCATACTGATACTGTGGCAACCTTTGACGGTCAGGAAAATTTCCGAATACCCTCCCGGGCGGCAGTGATCGTCCGCAAAGCGCTTTTGCCGGCAAAAATCGTGAAATTTGACGACAAGAATTACTACCAGACAATAAGGACAAAGCTCTTATACAACGCCTAATCGGGCAGTGACCGGTACCGGCAAACTGACATGGGTAATTTCTTCCGTATCGTATGTATGGTAAAAGGGATAACATCATGAAAAGACACGTTGACAAAAAAATCCGTCAGGACAAAATCAGGGAGATAATCGCCGCAAGACCAATTGAGACGCAGCAGATTCTGACCGAAGCTCTTCTGGAGAAGGACATTGAAGTTACCCAGGCGACCGTGTCCCGTGATATAAAGGAGATGCGGCTCGTCAAGGTGTCAGCTGATGGAGTCCGCTCCCGTTATGCCTGCCCCAATGAAGAAAACAGCCTCTCGGTGAAGAACCGGCTGGAGCAGCTGCTGGCGGAAGCAATAATCAGCGTTGACAGCAGCGAAAATATAATTGTCATGAAAACTCTGCCGGGTACAGCCAATGCTATCTGTGCGGCTCTGGATAATGCGGCCTGGCCGGAGATCATCGGCACATTGGCCGGTGACGATACCATAATGGCCGTCGTAAAACCAAAAGAAGCCGTTGTATCATGCCGTCAGAAAATTGCCGCCATGTGGGGAGGTAATTAAATGTTATCTACTCTTACGGTCTGGAATTTTGCCTTGCTGGCCCGCACGGAAATAAGCTTTGGCGCCGGTTTGAACATCCTTACAGGGGAGACCGGCGCAGGGAAATCCATACTTGTTGATGCCCTCGGGGCTGTTTTGGGTCACCGTCTCTCCGTTGATATGATTCGCACCGGCTGCGAATGGCTGCGGGTAGAGGCGGTTTTCGACATTGAGGGGGAAACGGCTTTGGTCGATTTCCTGAAAGAAGAAATGATCGACCTGGACGGCACGGAGCTGATCATTACGAGACAGCTTACGGACAAGGGCAAAAGCTCTGTTCTGGTAAATGGCTGCCGTACCACGCTTACGGTCCTGAAAAATATCGGCGAGTTCCTGTTTGATATTCACGGACAGAATGAAAATCTCGCGCTGCTTAAGCAGGAAAATAAGTTCCGGCTGGTGGACGGGACTCTGCCGGAAATAAAAGAAGCGCTGGATAAATACCGGAGCTTTTATCGAAAATGGCAGGGGGCCAGAGGAAAACTGCAAGAGCTGGAAAAAAGTCTGGCGGAAACCGCGGAGAGGAAGGACCTCCTGACCTGGCAGGCAGAGGAAATCGAAAAGGTAAAGCCGGAGGCGGGAGAATATGAGAAGCTGGAAGCCCAGGTAAAAAAACTGTCCAACGGGGAGAAAATTGCCGAGGACATAAGGGAGATATCGGGACTGCTGGGAGGAACAGGAGAAGCCCCCGGCGTGGCAGAAGCCATTGGAGGGGTTATCAGACGATTGGAGCATCTGAGCCGGTACGATGACAGTCTAGCTGACTTGATTGGCCGTCTGGAAAATGACCAGGTCGATATTGTCGATGTTTTTGCCCGAATAGATGATTACCATGATTCCCTTGATTTTGACCCGAACTATCTCGATCGGCTGCAGGGGCGTCTCGATAAACTTGATCGACTGCTGAAAAAATTTGGGCCTACCATTGAAGCGGTGCTGGGACGGTATCAAGAGATAAAGAATGACCTGGCTTTAATTGAAAACGGTGACGGCGACCTTGAGGAGCTTCGCCGCAGCGCGGCCAAGGCAGAGAAACGGACCCATAGCGCGGCAGAGCAGCTGACAGCCCTCCGGAAACAGGCGGCGGAGAAGATTTCCCATGACGTAACGGATGAGCTGAAGGAATTGGGCATGGATAAAGCCTGCTTCCGGGTGGCGATTGCCCCGGCGGATGACTGGGGAGAATTGGGAGCGGATGAGGTAGAGATCCTCTTTTCCGGCAATGACGGAGAGCCGGTAAAGCCCCTGGCAAAAGTTGCTTCCGGTGGTGAACTCAGCCGTATTTCACTGGCGATAAAGAGCGCTGCCGCAGAAGGGGACAGCCTGGCTCCCAGTATGGTATTTGATGAGATCGATACCGGCATCGGTGGCCGGACAGCTCAAAGGGTGGCTGCCCGGATCGCCCGGGTGGCAAAGTCCCGGCAGGTGCTGTGTATAACCCATCTGGCGGCCATCGCTTCCATGGCTGACCGTCATCTCTACCTTGCCAAGGAAAGTGAAAAGGGGCAGACGACAACCTCTGTCAGAATAATTGACGGACAGGAAAAAGTCGAGGAAATTGCCCGTATGGCCAGCGGACTTGATATGTCAGAAGCAGCTCTGGCCAACGCGAGAGAAATGCTTGACCATGCGGCAGTTGAAAAAAGCAAACTGTAAATGAGCCTTTGAGTTACTGCCGGAAACAGCAGGAAGCAAAGCATTATGATTAACAATATTATCTGCGAAAGGAGGTGAAATAAATGATACTCGATACAATTTTACGATTTTTCATCATTCTTCTGTTCTCGGTGGCAGGTGCGGCGGCAATGCGGCTGGCCAGTCCTGTCCTGACTCAGTTTGTGACTACGGAACTGCTGAAAACCGATTTGGGATTTTTCCGTCTCACCATTTCAAGCTTTATATGTATTATATCCGGACTTGTTCTCGGCGGCATGGCTGGCCGCCTGCTCGCCCCTTTATTTATCCGCCAGCTCAAAGGCTTTTCCGCCTGGGTAGAGGCTCAGATCAACAAGATGCCTGCCCACGATGTTATCGCGGGAGTTTGCGGTCTGGCTTTAGGACTTATTATGGCCAATCTTCTGGGAGCGGCTTTTTCCCGAATCCCCATAATCGGAGATTACGCGCCGGTTGTGTTCAGCCTGGTCTTCGGTTATATGGGAATCAGTATCCTGATTCGCAAACGGGAGGATTTGGAGACCGTATTTGATGCCGTGCCAAAGCTCCTGCGGGAACTGGTGCGGGCAAAAGGCGGTCAGAATGACACTCCGCCGCCGGTAGCGGTAGTCAGCGTGGTGGAAAAACCCAGCGCGTCCCCCCCTTCCGAGCCTGAACCGGCCAAGGATCCTCAGTACAAGCTGCTGGATACTAACGTCATCATCGACGGGCGAATTGCCGATATAATCGACAGCGGATTTCTGGAAGGAACCTTGCTTGTACCGGTGTTTGTATTGGAGGAGCTTCAGCACATTGCTGATTCTTCCGATATGCTGAAGCGCCGGAGAGGCCGCCACGGTCTCGATGTTCTCCAGCGGATCCGTTCCTTTGAGAAGATGAAGGTGGAGGTTACCAGCGAGGATTTTTACGATGTCAACGAGGTGGATTCCAAGCTGGTCTGTCTGGCGCAAAAGGTCAATGGCAAGATAGTCACCAACGACTATAACCTTAATAAGGTGGCAGAGCTTCAAGGGGTAACCGTTCTGAACATAAACGAGCTGACCAATGCCGTTAAGCCCGTTGTTATTCCGGGAGAGACCATGACCGTAAATGTGGTTAAAGAGGGAAAAGCTCAGGGGCAGGGACTGGCATACCTTCCCGATGGAACCATGATCGTCGTAGAGAATGGTCAGCGATTCCTTAACGAGACCATTACGGTGGAGGTTACCTCCGCCCTTCAGACGGCAGCGGGAAGAATGATTTTTGCCAGGCCGGTCAAATAAGCTGGTAACTGTTGGCTGCCTGTCCTTTGTTTGTGGATTGTTTGTGGTTTTTTGTCGGATTGGGATAAAAAACTAAAAAACAACATAAAACAACAGAAAACAATGTTGATTGCCCCCCCCCCACGGTGGTAAAAAGCTGTCCGTTTTTGTTGATTTCTCTTGACACAAATCTTTATTATGATATAATAAAGACTGTGCGGTGTGAAAGGGCGCCGCTTTTAACAATTTTAGGAGGATCTTCAAAATGACGGGAAAAGTAAAATGGTTCAGTGCAGAAAAAGGCTATGGCTTCATTGAGCAGGAAACAGGCGGCGATGTATTCGTCCACTTCTCTGCTATACAGGGCGACGGCTTCAAGACTCTGAATGAGGGAGAGGCGGTTGAGTTTGAGATCGTTGAGGGAGCTCGCGGTCCTCAGGCTGCCAATGTGGTAAAAAAGTCTGACTGATTTGGCTATAAGATTATAGGACCCGGCTTCGGCCGGGTCCTTTTGGTTGATAATACCTCCCTGATGCTGATATGCTGGAACGCAACGTTGCCGCTGCTGCCGGAATATAAGTCCCTGCTTATAACCGCGGGAGGGAATGGGAGTTTGTCCTATATATAACAGCTTTTAATCACCATTTATCTTCGCTAAATCTGCAAGCGTAAACCGTGACAGATAACTCGTGATAACTTTATCCAGCCCTTGCCACAGCGGGAGCGTCCGGCAATCATTACTTCGTGGACAGGCGTCTTGCTCCGGTTTCAGACAGGCGACAGGGGCCAGCGGCCCCTCCATCAATTCAAGGATGAACTTTACGCTATATTCTTCGGGGGCTTTACTCAGCCGATAGCCGCCGCCTTTTCCGCTCACGGCGATCAACAGTCCTCCTTTAACCAGCTTTTTCACTATAATCTCCAAATACTTTTCGGAAATACCCTGGCGGACCGCTACGTCTTTTAATGTGACAAAGCCGTCGGCCTGGTGCTCCGCAATATCAATCAGAAAGCGCAGCGCGTATCTGCCTTTTGTTGAAATCATCATAATTATCGCCTCCATTTGTGCCTATTATATCACAAGGTAAATAAGATTTTCAGGGAGAGAAATTAACCTATTGACAAAGTAGGTGAATCGGTATATGATGGGCCATATCAACAGAAAGGGGATTTTTCCATGAGTGTATACAAGTTTGAGACCTTACAGCTCCATGTGGGGCAGGAGCAGCCCGACCCGGCTACCGATGCCCGGGCCGTTCCCATTTACCAAACTACTTCTTATGTGTTCCGGGACTCTGCCCATGCCGCTGCCCGTTTTGGCCTGGCGGATGCCGGGAATATTTACGGGCGTTTGACCAATTCTACTCAAGAGGTGTTAGAAAAGCGCCTTGCGGCTTTGGAGGGCGGCGTGGCAGCTCTGGCGCTGGCTTCCGGCGCGGCGGCGATTACTTACACCATCCAAGCCCTGGCTCAGGCTGGGGATCACATTGTGGCGCAAAAGACAATCTATGGTGGCAGCTACAATCTGCTGGCCCACACTCTTCCCCAGTTCGGTGTATCTACCACCTTCGTGGATGCTCACGATCTGAACGCCGTCAAGGACGCAATCCGGCCCAACACCAAGGCTATTTATCTGGAGACCTTGGGCAATCCCAACAGCGATATTCCCGACATCGACGCCATTGCAAAAATTGCCCATGATCACGGCTTGCCTCTGATCATCGAC
>CAJTSO010000011.1:40801-46816 GCA_910579115.1 uncultured Selenomonadaceae bacterium | reverse complement strand
TGATTGTGACACCGGGAATGGTTTCTGTGGCTCCGAAATAGAGCTTCTCGCCTCCGGCATATGCCGCGAGGGATGACCATAGCAATGCCAGTGTCAGTAGCAAACTTTTTCTTGTCATGATTTTGTAAGAGAATGTGATATATAGGAATATTAGATTGGATTTTCAAAACAGGCAAAATGACCTCTGTCACCACCAGCCAATGCGGTAAAACTTATGTCTCCATCGCTTTTCTATGCAAAGAGGAAGGGTATTATCTGCATCATTTTCATAAGCGATGGCGTAAATAATCAAATCATTTATTAAACGACAACCCTGACCATTGCCACGCCAAAAGCTTCCTTAAAAGCAGGGATACAATCCCGTTCAAGCATAGAACGCTCCATAAAGGAGCCGGCAACAACCATCAATGTCTCACCGCTGCGGGTGATATTGACCAGCGAAGCAACCCGCTTATTATAGATATCCTCCCCCAGAATACTTCGCAATCTGGTCATTCCCCCGGCCAGCTGCGGCCGTTCCTCTTTGATCCGCTCTTCAATCGGCGTAAGCTCAACCATCTTCGTATGGGGATTAGGCGCCCAATCCCCTGTTGCATTATTTATGACCGTTTTTTCCTTTTGATCCCTAATTGTATTCACTGCCATTCCTTCCTTCTGATAGATAGTCCACTGAACAATCCTAAAAAACAGCCGCTAATAAATGCACGGCTGTTTTTCGATTTTCTTACATTATAATGCCCCTTTTCCCGAAAAAGCAAGGCACATCACAAATCTATTAAACGGGAAAAGCTGCTCCCGTACCCCTTTCAAACAGTACCCGCCACCTGTAGAGATGGCGGATATCTCCTGTCAGTATGTCACGCAGTAAGCGCTCGTTGTAAAAAGTTAAGGAAGCGCCAATAAGACGATTCCTTTGACGATGGAAAATCCCAAAGGGCTGCACAGTAGCCACAAAAAATAAATATGAGCAATGATTCTCCACAGAAGTTGGTACCATAGAGAAACTTTACGACAAAAAGAGGAGGGCTCCCCGGGTTATCCCCGGGGAGATTACCCTGCAGCAATACCCAGGGTGAAATGTATGAGCAATAACTTCTCTCTGGAAGCTGGACCACAGAGAAATATTACGGCAAATAAAAAGACCCCTTCCCAGTCCTGACCTGCCGGGAAAGAGCAACCCATGGATGATATAAAACCACCCACATCTAAACATCCTCTCCCCATCACTCGCAGGTCAACCGACGATGACAGCTAGGCAGTTCTCCTGACTCCGATTCATTGCTTACCTGCGCCTTCCCGATAACCAGTGGCTTGCTTCCGCTTTGCAGGCTCGCTCCTCGATACAGTGGCGGGACCGTGCCGGCTTTACCGGCTTATCTATTAAGTCTACGACACCTAGCCTTCGTTATTCTATTGTCTGTCGCAGTCCCCTGCGACACGCTCATGATAACATATACACTAACCAATGTCAATAATTATTATAAGGATTTATTATTTTATAAGCAACTTATTATCGCCTATTTATCTTTCCTATGTTAATAAAAGCTTCATTGATGGCGTTTTCCATGGGCCTTTGTCCTTTGCTTTTTCTCTCTCAGCTGCTCCTTTGCCAGCTTTTCTGCCTCATCCTCCGCTTTGAATTCTGCCTCTGCCTGCGCAATTGCTTCATTTCGCTTGCGGGCTTCTCTAAACAGCACTATCCCGCCAATAGTGGACATGACGGCTGCAACGCAGTACAGAATCATCGTTTCATCCATTGTTATTGCTCCTTCTCTCTATATTTCCACACGATGGCTGCCAAAGCCAAAAGGATACCGCCGGTAATGATAAAAAGCGGGGCTACGCCAACAGCCGCGGCGATAAAACCGGCCAGAACCGGCCCGACTACACCGCCCAGCTGATAAAAAGTCGACGACAGACCAAAGGCCCTGCCCTGAAAATTTGCCGGGGCAGTCTTTGCCAGGAGAGCGCCCGTCGTAGGATTTGTTCCAATGAAAAACTGTCCGAAGAAGAACTGCAATGCGCCAAAAACATAAACATCCCGGGCAAAAAACTGAGCCACCGTAAAAATTCCGGCCCCGCAAAAGGCATAGGAAAGGGTCCGCAGGAAGCCCTTCCGCTGCCCGAATTTTCCCCAGTTTGCCACCATCAGGGCTCCGGACAATCCCCCCATACCAAATATAAAGCCTGAGATAAGCGAAACATTTTCCTTTGAGCCCAGCAGAGACCCAATGTGAAGAGCGAGCATTGGCTGAAGGATATTGTTTACAAGATTAGAGCTGAAAATCAGAAAGAGAATGACCACAAGCCGTCTATTACCAAAGGCATAAACAATGTCAGTAATGATGCTCGTCTTTCTCTCTCCTGCACTTCCCTTAATTGGCGCCGGTGCCGGACGAAGCTCACCATCCCGAAGGGCCTTTTCCTCCGCGGTGGGCGGCTCATCGAGAACAAACCAGTATAAGAAAGCGAGAAAAACCAGCGCTCCTCCCGCCACATAAAAGCTGTTCTTCATCCCAACCCAATATGATACCAATCCGCCAATAAGTGGGCCGATAACTGTCCCTACAGTAAGACCTGAATGGATTATTCCCAGTCCGTAACCGATTTCCTTCTGGGGTGAAAAGCAGGAACCCATAGTCATGGCCATGGGCATAAATCCACTGGCAAAGCCCTGAATTATCCTCATTACAAAAAGCCCTTCCGGAGATGTTACAAAGCCGCCAAACAAATAGGTAACTGCCAGCATGACGATAGCCCGCATACCCATTACTTTCTTGCCGTGAGCATCCGCCATTTTTCCCCAAACCGGCGCCATGATGGCGGCAATGAGGAAAGTAACAGCGTAAACAAACCCGGAGTAAATGGTTACCTCTGATTCGTCAGCCCCCAGCTCCAGAAGATATAATGGAAGGAATGGAACGATCATCGTATAGCTTGACGCTGTAAAAGAGTTACAGACCGCCAGCATATATATATTCTTACGCCAGGAATTACGCTGCTGCTTCATTTTTGTTCCCTTCCGATTCCCTGTCGCTTTTAAGGCAGATATATTATAAGGCAGGGGCTGTGAAAAATGATTGCTCATTCTTCACAGCCCCTCGGTGTCTACCGCCGACTATTCCCCATCAATCTCATAGTTGGCATAGACATTCTGGACATCATCATTTTCTTCCAGAGCGTCAACCAACGCCAGCATTTTCTCAGCATCCTTGCCTTCAATATGAACCGTATTGTCCGGCACCATGGTCACCTCTGCGGAAGCGGTCTCAATCCCCTTCTCTTCCAAAGCATCGGCAACGGCTTCAAAACCTTCCGGCGGGGCTGTAATCTCAAAAACCTCGTCCATTGCCTCAAAGTCTTCTGCCCCAGCCTCAAGCACAAGATTCATCAGCTCATCTTCATCGTCGTAAGCCTCCCGCTCAACGACAAAAACCGCCTTTTTCTTGAACATCCAGGCCACGCAGCCATCCTGACCCATGTTACCGCCATGCTTGGAGAAAAGGTGGCGGACATCAGCCGCGGTACGGTTGCGGTTATCGGTCATAATGTCCAAAAGCACCGCAATGCCGCCGGGGCCGTAACCCTCATAAGTAAATTCTTCGTAGTTGCTTCCGTCAGTGGCACCCTGCCCCTTGGCAATAGCCCGCTGAATATTTTCCTTGGGGATATTGTTGGCCTTTGCCTTGGAAAGCGCCAGCTTGAGGCGCATATTACCGATTGGATCCGGGCCTCCCATCCGGACAGCGATCGTAATTTCCCGGCCAATCTTTGTGGTAATCTTGCCGCGGATAGCATCGTTTGCACCTTTTTTGCGCTTTATGTTCGCCCATTTAGAATGTCCTGACATGAAAGAGACTCTCCTTTTCGGTGGGGCTTACAGCCCGCAAAGTGTTCAAAAATGATAGCTTATTATACCCTGCCTGCCCTGAGCGGTCAAGAAATTGTTACCTTACTGCCGCCAAAGAGATATCAAAGGGAGGCCGCAGAATGCCCTTCTCTGTCACAAAGGCCGTGATAAGCTCTGCTTCCGTAACATCAAAAGCCGGGTTGAAAACCTTCACCTTATCCCCGGTCATCCTTGACTTATACCACATATCACTCACTTCGTCCGCCGGTCTCTCCTCTATAATGATTCCGTCGCCGGCAGCCGTATCCGGGTCGATAGTAGAAGTCGGAGCGCAGACATAGAAGGGAACGCCAAACCGTTTCGCCGCAATTGCCAGCGGCATTGTCCCTATTTTGTTAGCCGTATCTCCATTCATAGCTACCCGGTCACAACCAACGAATACGGCATCCACCAGCCCCTTCTTCAGAACGGTGGCCGCCATGTTATCACAGATGAGGGTAACATCCATCCCGGCGCTGCTTAGCTCCGTTGCGGTAAGCCTCGCTCCCTGAAGAAGTGGTCTCGTTTCATCACAGAAAATATGAAAATCATATCCCCTCTCATGACCAAGGTACATGGGAGCCGTTGCCGTTCCATAACGGCAGGTAGCCAGCTGACCGGCATTGCAATGAGTCAGCAGCCCGTCCCCTGGTTTTAGAAGCTCAAGCCCGTATTCACCGATAGCCTTACAGGTTTCAATGTCCTCTTGCTGGATGTTCAAGGTCTCTTTTAAGAGCGCCGCCTTTACCTCAGTTACACCGCTGCCCAGCTTCTCCAGCATCACTCTGGTCATTCGTTCCAGCGCCCAGGCAAGATTCACTGCTGTTGGCCGGGCGCTCTTCAGATAATCTCTGGCCTCAAGGAATTGGGCGGCAAAATCCGCCGTATCCGCCGTCTCGATCGCCTTGGCCGCCAGATAAAGACCATGGGCCGCAGCGACGCCAATAGCCGGAGCTCCCCTTACCCGAAGCTTATATATGGCTTCGTGAATAGCCGGCTGCTCCTTGAGGGCAATTTGCTTCAGCTCACCGGGAAGAAGGGTTTGGTCGATGATAAGCAATGCGCTGTTGTCATCATCCAGAGTGACAGTCGGTATATCAAAAATCGTCTTTTTCATTTTCCCACCTCAAAAAAAATCAAAGGCAAAAGAAATTCAAGGCACCGGCTTCAGCCGTAACTGTCAAGGGGAGCTTTGGGCCAATTTCCCCGTCAAGATCGCTCTCCACCTCATCGCTGTCGGCGGCAATTACAAACCGGTCTGACTTTATATGAACTACATTTTTCGCATTGCCGATTCCCCTGCCGCCGGCCAGAGAAGCCGTCAGGCTCAAAAGCTCCGCCGGATTGCTCCAACGAACCAGCAGCAGGTCAAGCAGGCCGTCATCAACGGCAATATCCTTTGCCACATGGCGGAAGCTGCCAACAGCATCGCTGTTGATTATGACGAATAGGAATGTATCTTCCCGATAAATCCTTCCGCCGGCTTCAATGGTCAAGGGCAGCGGCTTAAATTTCGTTATCTCTTTCAGCCCGCCCGCATAATAGGCCAGCCTGCCAAAGGTATTTTTCAGTTTCGTGTTGACCTTGTGAGGAACCCCCGTAAGCATCCCGGCCGAGGCAACATTTATGAAGTAACGGCCATTGGCCCAGCCCACATCAACCGCCCTCATCCCAGCGGTTCCAGCCGCGATTTTTCCCACATACTCCTCAAGGCGATTATGGACTCCGAGATAGGCGGCAAAATCATTGGAAGTACCACTGCCAATAATGCCTATAGGCCTGTCGATATTATTTTTCAGGAGAAGATCGACAGCTTGATGAAGGGTGCCGTCACCACCGGCCGCGATTACTCCATCTGGCTCTACATCCCTCAGAAAATCCGGCAGCTCCGGGTTTTCCTTTTCAGTCCGGTAGGGAATGAGAACAGCCCCGTTCTGCTGACAGAGTTTCGTTATTTCATCCAGCTTGTACTTGAATTTCGCCTGACCGGAGACGGGATTATACATTAGAGCGATTTTGCGGCGCTTCACTGTCGTCCCTCCCCCAAATTGCTGCCGGAATCCTCTGATGGTCCTTCCTTGAAAACCCCTATACGGCGAAGAATTTTAATGGTATGGCGGCCGAGG
>CAJTSO010000011.1:3824-40791 GCA_910579115.1 uncultured Selenomonadaceae bacterium | reverse complement strand
CGGCACCTGCTCCATATCAGCCTCACCAATGCCGCCAATAACGATCATGACGGCAATGTAGACAGCGCAGCCGAAAAACACAGCCCCAAAGGTTGCTACAGTGTTTGAGGGAATTACCTCCCATAACTGCTGGAAGCTCCACCAGGTGGCTCCGGCCATCACGAAAGAAGCTGCTATGGTCTTTACAAGTTTTCCCATTTCTATCCGGTAGCCGATATACTTATTGATAAAATAAATATTCATGAAAGCCGCCACACCCATGTCTGCGGCGGTAGCATAAGCAGAACCAATGATCCCCAGCCGCGGGTCAGCCGTAAGCACCCAGTTAAGCACTACCTTTACAGCCGCGGCAATGATCATATTGATCATGGGAATATTGGTATGGCCAAGACCTTGAAGTATCCCGGTTGAAACCTGGTGAAGTCCCAGAAGGACAATGCTGATAGAACAGGCTGCCACAGCCGGTCCCGCTGCCGGAGCATTGTAAAAAAGGGTGGCGATTGGCTCGGCTAACACAAGCACAACTACACAAGCCGGGAAACAGACAAAATTTGATATGCGCAAGGAGCTGGCGGTGCTTTCATATACCTTCAATCCATTGCCCAGGGCCTTGGCTTCAGACAGTACAGGAATAATGCTTACGGCCAGAGACGCCGTCATAATTGTTGCCAGATTGATAAGGGGTACTGCCATACCGGTAAGATAGCCGAAAAGCTCCGTGGATTGCACCACAGTATAACCGGCTGCCTCAAGGCGCTGGGGGACGATAACCAGATCAAGATTTGACACCACCGGCAACATAATGCTGGTGACGGAAACCGGCAGGGCCAAATCGAAAATCCTCTTTAGGATTTTCAGGGCCGATGTCTCATACTCATCCTCCCGGGGTAGCAGCTCATCTGGAGTATATTCCCGCTCAATGTTACGGTTCAGCTTCACATGATACCAAACGAGAACCATGAGGGCGATGACAGCCCCGGCTAAAGCGCCGAGGCTTGCCCCGGCCGCTGCGTATTCCAGCCCGTACGGAAGGAGCAGGCCTGCCAGCAGCACCATTGTTACTACCCGGAAAATCTGCTCGTATATCTGAGATACCGCTGTGGGTGTCATCCATTGCCAGCCCTGAAGATAGCCTCGGGAACTGGCGATTATCGTTACAAAGAATACTGCCGGAGCCAGGGCGATAACTGCACTGTAAGCGCGGGGATCACGAATAAAGCGCCATTCAATGAGCCAGTCTGCTCCGAAGTAAGTCAGCGCCGAAAAAATCAAACCGGTAATTATCATGAGCCCCATGGAAAGGCGGAAGATCCGCTTTGCGCCAAAAATATCCCGCACCGCTACCCGCTCTGCCGTGATAATGGAAATGGCGACAGGGACACCGGCGGTGGACACAGACAAGGCAAAAAAGTAGATGGGAAATGCCATCTGATACAAGCCGATCCCTTCGCCGCCCAAAACCCGGGACACAAACATCCAGTTCAGGGCGCCGATAACTTTTACTACTATGCCGGCCAGAGTGAGGATAAAGGTCCCCTTCATCAGCGATTCAGCCCCTACGCCGCCCTTTTCTTCCCCGATATTCTTTGCTGCTTTTTCTGACACCTGTATCCCCTCCTTTCGACGGGATTTTTAACATCATTGAGAAGATATTTTATCATATTTTTCCCCTTAGGGGAAACCATTATCAAGAGCTATTGGAAAAGGCGGCCTATTCGTGATCTTCCTTGATTTCCCGATCGTAATCAGCTCCGTCAAACATTCTTACCCTCTGGCTGTCAAAATCCTCGTTCACGATGGAACGGTCCGGCTCATAGTCCTCCGTTTCCACATCCACCAAATCAAGCACCGTATGAATCATATCATCTGTCATGTATGGCCTTTCTGCACTGCTGACAATCTGCGCCCACTTCTCCGGATATTTGCCCCGGAACTTTTCGGAAGCCCAAAAAATCAGCGGTATCTCTATCATGTGACGGTTGGCGTTTTCCTCGATGTGCCCGGCAAAACCGGTCCCTTCATCGTAAACCGCCTCAGCATGATCCGGCAGGTAAATAACCAGCGCCTCCCTGTCCCGAAATTTATTGATTATTTCCGTGACGATGTAATCGTTATAGTACAAAGCATTATCATACTCGGCCACAATGAGTTTGTTTGCTTCATTAACGTTGAGCGTTATATCAGAAGCAGTAAATTTATGATATGAATAAGGGTACCGGTTGTAATACAAACCATGGCCCCCCATCAGATGGGTAACGATAAAACTCTTACCATCTCCCATATCAGCAACCGCGTCATCAATGAGCGGAAACAGCTCCTCGTCCAGGATACCTTCATCCTCCCGGGACTCTCTCAGCCTTGTATACCGGTGGACACTGCTGCGTTCACCGTAATATTGGGCAACATTCCCCCAGATTCCTGAGCTTTCCTGATTGGACAGCCAGTAGGTCTTATACCCGGCCGCATTCATAATATCAATGAGGTTGTTATACTTGTACCATGGCTTGTCCGACTCATTGTGACTGAAGGTAAACAGCTTTTGCAGAACGGGTATAGTGTTTGAATGAGGACTGACTACATCGGTGTAAACGGCAATTTCTCCCCTTTCCTGCAATTCTTCCAGCCTTGGGGTATTGGGCAGATAATACCCATAGAGATTCATGTGATTGCGGTTAGTGGACTCCCCCAAAATAAAGACAACATTCTGTATCCGGCTGTCGTTTCTTGTCAGCTTGATATCAGTTACCGCCTCTTTTCTTAGCTCATTATAGGCAAGCATATTCTCCAGAGCGATATCCATTGCCAGAACAAACCGATGAACCGGCAGCACCGGCCGAAAAAATAATTCATTGTACTCCGCAAACATCCTGCCAGTGTAAACTGCAGCAACGAGCAAAAATACGGCCGTAAGCCTTACCGCCGCGCGGCCGCTCCAGGGTACTCTCCGCCACAGCTTCCGCCTGTGGAACAAATAAACCAAAGCAAGCAAGGCTGTCAAATATATTATCTCACGAAGCCCTACGTACATCCTGAGAAACTCGATAGACTCATTGAGATTTGTCTCCAGCAGAGCCCCTATCACACCTGCTCCCAATATGGCATCATAATTATACACAACAAAAAGCTCCAAAATGCCTACCGGTACGGTAACAAAAAGGAGCGTGCCCTTCAGCGCTGTTCGTTTCCAGTCGCTGTCTATGCAGTTGATAAATCTGGTAATAAGCATTACGGCCAAAAACAAGGTGAAGCCGTAGCAAACCATCACGTCTGTCCTGTCCCGGTTCACCAGATACCAGGCAAAGGGAAGAAAAGAGGCCAGGAACAACTCAGTTATAAAAGCAAGATTTCGCCGCAAAAACCTGTGGATGGCAGCTATACAGTACAATAATCTTTTCATCTTGGTGTAATCATTATCTCTGTCCCAGCATTACATGGATCTGCGGTATAACGCGGACATCACAAAGAGGCCCCAGTGCCATATCCTGTGCCTTCAACATCAAATCAGGCAGTGGCGCCTTGCAACGGCCATGAGGAGTCACGGGCTGGAGAATGAGCGGTATGGACCGGTCAACAGACGCAATCAATCTTATAGCTTTGCTGATCTCCGTTGTGGAGGATTCCCTTTCAATAACCAGCTTCACATATAGATCCTTTTCACGGGCAATCTCCAAGAACACCCCATGCTCTCCCCACAGCTCCTGACCAACCATGCCGGGTAATTTTATATCCATTGATATTATCGAAATTAGCGGCAATACTTTTTTCAGACGGGCCCACAGCGTCCCGTTTGTTTCCAAAAGGAGCGGCAGCCGTACCAAGGGGGCCAGCTCAGTAATGAACTTCGTGTGAAGGAGCGGCTCTCCTCCGGTAAGGGAAAGAGCCTGATGAGGAGTGATATCCGCAAAGTTATTTATATACTCTGCTACCGCTGACGGAGTGAGGGGATTGGGAATTTCCAGCTGACGCCGGCTGCCGGGACTCAGTTCTACACGGCAATACCGATGGCCGCCAACCCTATGCTCAGTATCGCAATAGTCGCAGGACAGATTGCATCCCTCAAAGCGCAAAAAAGCCTGACGATATCCAACATACTTTCCCTCTCCCTGAATAGAAGAAAAAATCTCGATTATATGTTCAGTGGTCAGTTTCTGACCAGTTATCAAGGTGTTGATTCGATCACTTATCATGTCCATGGCTATTCCCCGCTATAGATCACGCTGGAGCCGGGAGACTCCCAAACAGTCACGCTCTTGACCGAGGCATTACCCTCAAGTCCCGCGGCTACCCGATGATAAATGGCCGCCGCTATATGTTCAGCCGTTGGATTTTTATCGGCAAAGTCCGGCAGATCGTTCAAATAGCGGTGATCATATATATTGAGTATATCTCTGACCAGTGACTTCAGATATTTGAAATCCACGACCATCCCCAGTTTATCAAGCTGATTGCCTTCAACAGAGACCTCAACAGTCCAGCAGTGACCATGAAGCCTGTCGCATTTACCGGGGTAGCCAACGATACGGTGGGCCGCGTCAAAATCTTCTTTTACTGTAAGCAAATACATCAGTTATTCTCCCTGCGGAAAGAAGACGACCGCCATGAGCAGTCGTCTTGAAATCATTTATTTGCACCCACAAAGTCATCAAAACCGATGGCTCTCGTATGCTGGGTATGGCTCCACTCATGCTCATTGCGGTGAATGAAGCCCAGAAAAATAATCGGAATCCAGGAATAGATAAATACGGGATAAAGCAAAAGGTAAAGCCACGCCTTCGGTTTGACATTAAGCTTCAGCAGAATGATTACCGGCAACAAGTACTGTCCCAAGGTGATTATTGTGAAAAGTTCGGCGGGCAGGAATGTGTATATATTTGTAAAGAACTGCCGTCCCAAACCCATCTGAACATAAGACAGAACAATGAACAGCGTGGATATTATCATAAAATGAGGCTGAATCAGATGAAGACAGCCGTCAAGGATCCGAATATCACGGCGGCGGATTCCCTCCTTCAGCATTCGGGGGATATACCGGTGGGCCACATCAAACTGTCCCTGGGCCCAGCGCTTGCGCTGGTTCCAGGAAGCCTCAAACGTGAGGGGCTTCTCATCCCAGACAATGGCATCATGAGCCCAGGTAGTCTTAATGCCATCACAGAGGGATTTCATGGTAAACTCCATATCCTCCGTCAGACAGGTAGCTCCCCAGCCATTTTTCTTCAGCACATCCGTGGTGATAACCATCCCTGTGCCACCAAGAACCGAGGAAAGGCCAATATTTGTCTTAGCCAAATGCCACACGTGGTCTATTACCCAAAATGCTATGGCAAATGTACCTGAAACCCATGTATCATAAGGATTCTTGGCATCGAGATAACCCTGAATGACCTTATCTCCCTTCAAAAGCCGGTTGTTCATCTCCAACAGGAAATTGGGATGAACAAGATTATCGGCATCAAACACGGCAACGGCATCGTACTGCCGCTCCATCTTGAAGAGCCGGTCAAACATCCACTCCATGGCGAAGCCTTTGCCTCTGCCCTCTTCACTGAAGCGCTCATGAACTATGGCCCCATGATTTCTGGCAATTTCCGCCGTATCATCACTGCAATTATCAGCAATGACGAAAATATCATACAGCTCCCGGGGATACTTCAGCCCCCTGAGATTATCTATGAGCTGGGCAATGACCGCGTGCTCATTGTGAGCCGCAACGATCAGGGCAAAGGTTTTGGCGGGAGTGAAGATCTTATCTTCATGACGCCGCCAAAGGCCGCAAAAACCAATAACAAAATAATATATAGTAAAAAGAAAGATGAACCCCTGCAGTGGTATCATCAAAATGTCGAGAGGAAAATTCATATCACAGTTGCTCCGTCATCAAAACAACAATAGATCATTTATCCCCGCTAACGCTGCCGCATATAGTGTTGACTATGCCAAATACATCATAGGTGGCAAAGATCGCAAAGAGGACAGCCGGGACAATTGCCTCGCGGCCGATATAGACAATGGAAGCAAACATAACCGCGGCAAACACCTTTGCCGGCAGGTAAATCTTCTCACCAGCTCCCTTAAAGTCGGGATAATGAATGGTGCTTACCATTAGAAGGCCAATGACACTCATAACAATCGGATAAACATAGCCCAGTTCATGAGGATCAAATCCCATGCCCAGAAGCAGCAGGGTAGAGGTAGCAATAAAGCAGGCTCCGGCCGGGATAGCGACCCCCATGAAGTAGCCGTGAACCTCAGCCGCCATAACATTGAAGCGGGCAAGACGGAAACAGCCGCACACTGCAAAGAGCAGCGGTACAAACCACCCCACATAGCCGTAATCAACCAGAACGAACTGATGGGCCAGAATACCGGGCGCAACCCCGAAAGAAACCAAGTCGCAGAGCGAATCCAGCTCCTTGCCCATCTCACCGGATACCCCAAGAGCCCGGGCAGTACGTCCGTCAAGTCCATCGGCCACCAAGGCCAGAAGGATACATACCGCTCCCCAGAAGATATCACCTTTCATACTAAACATCATTGAACAGACACCCATGATAAGGTTCGTGCTCGTCAAACTATTGGGAATCAGCGGTCTCCAGTTCATCCTTTGATCCTCCCGATGATAGTGACACCACCAATAACCTTGTCACCCTTCTTTACGGTTACCTCTACGGACTTGGGCATAACGACCTCAGCACATGAGCCGAACTTGATCAGACCGTAGCGCTGTCCCTGCTCCAGATGGTCATCCAGAGTGACCCATGAGACGATGCGTCTGGCCAGCAGGCCCGCGATCTGGGTAACAGTAATGCGGAGGCGGCCATTTGATATACCCAACAGATGACGTTCGTTCTCCGCCCCCACATTATCGTCAAAAGCCGGGTGAAAATGACCGCAGGAATAGCGCTGGCAGGTAATTTCACCTGACATGGGACTGCGGTTCACGTGCACATCAAACACAGACATAAAAATAATAACTTTATTGGCCGACTCCTTGACAAATTCATCATCTTCGACCGGGACAATATCCATTACCTTTCCATCGGCCGGAGCCACCAGCACAGAATCATCCTGCGGTACCTCCCGCTCCGGATTACGGAAAAAATAAATAAAATAAGAGCCCAGCACTGACGGAAATATCGCCCAGGCAGACCCCAGCCACGCTCCCAAAACCACAGCAATGGCAAAACTGCCCAAAACGAAAGGATATCCCTCACGGACTATCATGCCTGAAATTCCTTTCTGAATTTTTATAAAAATACTCTAACCCGGGCATTATACCGCAAACAAAACAGCTTTGTCCAGTTGTGACATCAAAACCGCTAATTGCCGATATGAAGAAAACCCCTATAGCCTTTTCCCAAAGGGCGGCATTACCGACCTTTTGATTTCTTTACCGCCAGGACAAATTTGGGCAAGGCCATCAGCCTGCCAATGCGGCTTGGCTGCATCCATATCCCCCGGTAGGCCCACTCCAGCTTTGCCCTCTGCACCCAGAGGGGAGCCCGCTTTACCCGGCCGGCCATAACGTCAAGGGTTCCTCCCACGCCAATAGCCGCGGAAACCTTCAGCTCTGGCAGATGATTTTTCAGCCAGAGCTCCTGCTTTGGTACCCCAAGGGCGCAGAGGAGGAGGTCGGCGCCGGACTCGTTTATTTCTCTGATTATTTCCGGCTCATCAGCCTCTGTGAAAAAACCATTGCGGCAGCCGGTCACCTCTACTCCCGGATACAGCGCCTGTGCCTTCTCCTTCGCTTCATCGGCAACCCCCGGACCTGAACCGAAAAAAAATACCTTAAACCCGTTTTCCTTAAGGGGAGCTATTTTCAAAAGCTCCTGGACTAAATCATAACCGGCAACCCGCTCCGGCATCTCGTAGCCAAGCTCATGGGCCGCCCAGACTGTACCAGCGCCGTCCGGCACAACAAGGTCAGCGCTCCTCAGGGTTTCCATCAGGGCTGGATTTTCCATTGCCGCCACTATCATTTCTGCATTGGCCGTGGCAATGAGCCATGGTTTTCCACCCGGCTCCCTGCCTTCCTTCAGCTGTCGGGCAATGACATCCCGGGCTTCCCGCATGGAATAAGCTGCCACCGGGACCCCCAGAATTTCTACAACACTTTTTTTCATTTACGGATTACCAAAATCTCCCTTTTTATTTTTGCCGGCCTTAGAGTCTATCCGATAGACATAAGCCAACACCTCCGCCACGGTCGTATAAAGCTCCGGCGGTATTTCTTTATCGATATCAAGAGCCATCAGCATATTCACCAGCGTCTTGTTCTGATAAACCGGCAGAGCGTTCTGCTGGGCAAGATTCAGTATATTCTCCGCCACGTAGCCCTGACCCTTTGCCACGATTTTCGGAGCGGTATTTATCTCCGGGTCATATTTCAAGGCTACTGCCTTTTGTGGGACAGTTTCATCCGTTTCAGGCTCCTCGGCCGGAACATGCTTCATTCGCTTTCTGATGTTATCTTCCATCATTTAGCTTTTGCCACCCCCAGCTTCAATCCCACCAGCTCCAGCGGTAATTCGTCGAAGGAATGGACAAACTCCGGAATATAATCCCGGAACTCCCCTACGGCTTCAGAGGAGGAGAAAAAGACCCTTACATCTACCTTGCTTTCCTCATAAAGCCTGCAGGTTATCTCTACGGCTCCAATATTCTCGGTGAGGACGCAGAAACGAAGCCATGTTTCACGCCGTTTCTCACCTGTTTTGTCCTCCTCTCCGTTTTCGTTTTCCGGATATTTTTCCTCATCAAAAACAGATACGTAGCAGGGATAACTTTTAGCTTCTTCCCCTAAGTACAGCGGGAGCATAAAGGACATTGCCCGTTGTCCGCTCTGGGACATCCTCGCCGTTCCCACCATCGATTCCTTGACCGTACCGGCAAACTCGGCAATACCACGCCCGGCGCTACGCAGGCGGCGAGACTTTGTATCCTTCAAAGTAGCCAAATCGCACAGCTGCAGGAACGCCCAAAGTCTTGGCAACGCAGGCAGATCATGCTGAATAGCCGCCTGTTGAACCGAGGCCGGCAGGTTCTTCTGACAGAGGCGCAGCAAGAGATTTAGCTGGCGGGCATCCTTCTCATCAAGAATCTGCTCCTCTCCATTAACAAAATTGAGCAACAGCTGCCGGTCGCCCTCACTGACTGATTCATCTCTTGAGAGCAGCTGAGCCAGCCCTTTCATAGCCTCCATTGTTCTCATGGAATTCTCTATTGACGGCTGGCGGAAAAACACCTGACTGTTCATTGCCGAAGACGGGCGGTTTGCCGCAGGGCTGTTGCTGCGCCGTTCAGCCATACTCTCCGCCGCCAAACGGGCGAGCCTTGCTTCCGGGGTTTCGTTTGCCTCGATAGGACGGCCGGTTATGTCTCGAAGAACTCCGTCAAAGCTTTTCGCAAACCGGTCGGCATTCAAATTCTGGAGCCCTGTATTAGCCGATGGCCTGAAAGGTCTTCCCAAATCATTCAAAAGCTGCTGGCTCCTGTCCAGCGTCCCGTTTTTCCCCTGAACCTCCGTCCCCCTTTCTCCGGTCAGCTCATAGGGCTGACTGCCGGGGACAGCGGGGCCTTTTCCTCCACTATTCTGGAGGGCCGTCTGCTGGGTAGACAAATTGCCGCTCTGTCCGGAAGAAGCCTGCTCCGGCGTTCCGGAAGTTTTTTCTCCCATGGCCGCAGGCGCCTCCTTCTCCATCTGGGGAGGAAGCTTGATCCCATTCCTGTCAGCTGACGGCTGTTCACTTGACCTGACACCTTCTCCTTCAGGGGATTGCTGCCCTGTTTGCTCCTGCTCGTTGAGATCCGTCTGACCGCCTGGATTTTCATTCTGCATCTGCGCCTCTTCCCGAGGCGTGGCCGGCATAAAGTAGGCCACCAGCTGCTTCAGAAACCCCATACTGGTATCATCCGCTGTCAGACCTTCTCCTCCGCTAACAACCGGCGGCTGTCTTAAAAGCTCCAACAGCTCCGGCGGTATTGACTCCGGATCCTTTTGGTCAAGCAGCTCATAGGAAAGCTTATGCAACAGTACAGGCTCCAAGCCGCTGTTTTCCTGAGTCACAACCGTCTTCAGCTGAGCAAAAAGAGCCGCCAGGGGCTCTGACATTTCCCCAAAGGAAGTCTGACGGGCCAGATTTCCCATCTGAGTCAGCAGCCGGGCCAGGGTATTCAACTGATCCATGGCAAACCGCTGGCTCTCCACCGTACTGCCAAGGCTCCTGCCCAAGGTTTCTTCCAAAGAAAAGGAATTTTTCATTATATTGTTTACGATACGCTGGACATCAGGAGTCAGGCCTTCGGCTAAATCCTCGGCCTCGCCGGAAACGCGCAACAATACTCCGGCCATGTTTGAAATAGAATTCCGTATACTGACATTCGTTTCCGGGGCAAAGGGAGAGCGGACAGCATCAGTCCTTGAAGATGGATGCGAGCTGCCCGGCCGCTCTATGGGGCGTATGCCGCCAATCTGTGTGGCAGCGCTTGTTTCCATTGGCATGATAATACTCCTGACAATCCTTGTCTTTTTCATTTCGGAGAAACTGCCTGATCTATGCAATTTCTCCTTCTATCTCAATCCCGACAGCGCCCGACCCCTTCGTACTCAGAAACCGGAGAAAATGAACGCCGGTGAATCGGACATGGTCCAAATTCCTTTAACGCCGCCAGGTGATCGGCAGTGCCATAGCCTTTGTGCCTGGCAAAGCCATATTCAGGGTACTCCCGATCGTACTCTTCCATGAAACGGTCACGAGTCACCTTCGCCAGTACTGAAGCGGCAGCGATAGAAGCCGACCTGGCATCTCCCTTTATCAGGGAAAGGGACGGCATTTTCAGCCTGTCCAGCGGCACGGCATCCACCAGCACCTTCTGTGGCTGGGGATCAAGCTTGCCGACGGCTTCATACATTCCGCCTACTGTGGCACGATAAATATTATCCCGGTCGATGATCTTTTCATCCACTGTGGCTATAGCATAGGCAATTGCCTTTTCCTTTATAATATCGAAAAGTTCGTCACGAACCTTAGCAGAAAGTTTTTTTGAATCATTAAGCTTCGGTATGTACAGCCCCACGGGGAGAATCGCAGCAGCCACCACCACCGGCCCGGCCAAGGGTCCCCGCCCCGCTTCATCAACCCCGGCAATATAGGCTGCGCCCTCCTGCTGAGCCTCGTACTCATAATGGTACAGTTCTTTGAGCCGTTGCCGCTCCGCCAGCTCTTTGCTATAACGGCGCAGCAGTCTTTGGACGGAGGCCCGGCGGTCAGCCGATAATTCCTCAAAAATCTCATTTTCAAGGGGCCGGCCGCTGTCCAGCGCCGCCTGCAGCAAATTTTCGATTGACCCTGTTTTCCTTACTGCCTGCGCCATTATCTTCTGCCTCTGTTTCCCTTGCTTCCGTTTTTTCCGGAGGCAGGTCAAGGGTGTATTTACCGATAAGACCTGCCCTGAATTCCTTTAGGAGAAGTTTTTTCGTCTTATCACGGTTTACGATACCGCCCTTTTCCAAATGGCCCCGCTTTCTGCCAATAAGCTCCAGCAAAGCCATACTATCCTCAGGTAAGGTCTCCCCCTCAGCAAGTTCCAGCTTGTAGCGAGTGATCAAATCCCGGGGAAAATTTTTCCGGAGCCAGCCTAAAAGGTGCAAGACTACCGGCTCCGTATCAATGGCCTCATCACTGATTGCCCCAGTGTAGGATAAGTATAGTCCCACCGTCGGGTCATCAAATTTGGGCCAGAGAATGCCCGGCATATCCAGCAGGTCAAAGCCATCTTCGATATGAATCCACTGCTTGGCCCTGGTAACTCCGGGACGGTTTTCCGCTTTTGCCTTTACCCTTCCAGCCAGCCGGTTGATCAGAGAGGACTTTCCCACATTGGGTATGCCAAGCACCATAGCTCTGGGAGCTCTTGCCTTTGCTCCCTTGTTTTCCAAGCGCCTCGTCCGGCCGGAAGCGAGTTTCGCTGTCAGCTTCACAAGGCCCTTTATGCCGCGGCCCCCAGGAGCATCCACGGCAACTGCGGCCAGCCCCTGGCTCTGGTAATAGCCGATCCAATCCTTCGTTACGGCAGGGGAGGCCAGATCCATCTTATTCAGGACAATAAGGCGCGGCTTTTTACCGATAAGCTCTTTCAGCATAGGATTGGCGCTTGCCACCGGGATTCTGGCATCTACCAGCTCGATAACCACATCCACCAGCTTTAGATTGTCGGCTATAAGCCGCTTTGCTTTCGCCATGTGCCCCGGATACCAGACAATTGTCGGCAATCCTTCCGCTGACAGGGAAAGGGCGTCGGCTGTTTCTTTTATGTCTGCCATTTTATTTCACATAAACTGCAAACTCGCCGCGGCGGGCGGGAGCTTTCGGATATTCACCTTCACGATAACCAAGGATGCAGTTACCAATTCCGGCGTAGTCTCCCACAATCCCCCACTCTTTCAACAGCGCCTTGCCTTCTTCCGTCTCAAAGGTCTCTCTTGCCCGGTTTATCCAGCAGGAATCAACCCCAATGGCGTGAGCCGCATTCATGAGGTTTCCCAAAACAAGAGCGCCATCCTCAACGTAAGTTGAGCTGGTCTTGTCCGCAAGGACAACCAGCACCGTAGGGGCATTGTAAAAGGGATCCGCCGCTGCCCCAAGGATTTTTGCATTTATCTGAGAAAGCTTGTCCCTGGTGGCTTTATCCTGAACCACAACCACCTTAACCGGCTGGTAGTCGTGGCCGCTGGCAGTATAGCGGGCAGCTTCGATTATAGCCTCCAGTTCATCATCCTTTATCTGTTCGTTCTTATATTTTCTTATGCTGCGGCGCTCCATAAGCACCTTTACAGTTTCATTGTTCACAAATACTTCTTTCATTTTCTTTCCTCCTGAACCCTGCTTGACCAGCATTTTATAACGGTATTCAACCGTTGAATGCCATCGGGGAAAAATTGCATGGTAATTTCCGGAACAACTATATTATAGTGCATTATTTCCCGAGAAAAAACATCCTTCCGTTTTTTATTGTAAGCATGTATCTGTAGTTGTCAAGTATAAAGGTTTTCCATACAGGGAAAAACGACTCATTTATTAAATCAAAAATAAAAAAATCTCCCCTTTGATCACAAAATAGTATATAATGTAACAGGATTCACCTGTAAGGCAGAATGTGTCAGTTATACTAATCCCTTCCAAGGAATAAGGAGGAATACCTTTGCGTTCCATATCAGTTACCGACCTAAAGCCCGGCATGATTCTGGCCCGCACAATTGTCAACGACGACCTCATTGTAGTCCTGTCAGAAAATACGGAGCTTACCCCCTCCCACATCAAGCACCTCCAGACCATTGATGTTCCATTCATCTACATAAAGGATGAATATGAACTCAGTAGTAATTTCCTTAGCGTCTCCGCCCTGTTCAATCCTGCCGATGCCTTTATCAGTGAATACAAGGAGGTCGTGGGGACTGCCAAAGGACTGATTGAAACCCTAAGCAAGGGCGGAGATGAGCAGTCCGTGTATGAGACCAAGTGTCTTGTTCACGACACTCTGTATCCCCTTGCCCATAACAGCGGCGTAATTGACCATATTTTTGAACTGAATCACTTGGCAAGTGACGTGTACAACCATTCCCTCCGGGTTTCCATTCTTTCCGGTGTAATCGGAAAATGGATCAGCCTGGACCCGGCAGAGATCCAGGATCTCATTTTGGCCGGATTCCTCCATGACATTGGCAAATCAAAACTCCCGCCAAACCTCTGCGCTATGCGGAGCGTTGCTGTCCCCGAAGAGTTCATTGATGACTACATGATTCATACAATGGAAGCCTCCAAAATATTGCGGGCCTGTCCTAATATTCCCGCCGGTGTCATAGAAGCAGCTGCCCAGCATCATGAATGCATGGACGGGTCCGGTTATCCTTTGGGGCTGAAGGGAGAACACATGCATAAGTTCGCCCGGATCGTAGCTTTGGCTGACTTATATGACAACCTTACTACTGAGGTGGAAGGAGAGCGGCGCATGACTCCCTTTGCGGCTATTGAAAAAATCGCCGTACTCATGTGCTCAAAGCTCGATCCCAATGTCTGCATTCCCTTTATTACCAGTATAAAACTCTCTTTCCTTGGCTCCCGGGTCCTCCTCTCCAACGGTATGATCGGTACAATCGTCCGCTATGCAAATGGATTGGACGCACAGCCTCTCATTCGTATAAACGAAGCCACGATTATTGATTTAAACGAATACATGAACCTCTCGATAATCGAATACAATCCAAAATAAATAAAAAAGGCCGCCTATTGGGCGGCTTTTTTACGAAGGAAGGGATTCAAATGAAATACAATTTTGACGAAATTATTGACCGTCGGGGAACAAACGCCCTGAATACAGACGGATTCCGAGGCTACATATTCCATGCCGGCCCCGAAAAGAAATTCCCCTACGCAGACGATGAATTTGTCCGCATGTGGGTAGCTGATATGGAATTCTCTGTCCCACCTAGTATTCTTGATGCCCTCCGGGCCAGAGTTGACCGCCGGATTTTTGGCTATACTTCCCTCTTTACTGACGATTACTACAACTCATTCTCCCGGTGGTGCCGGAACCGCTACAGCTGGGATTTTCCCAAGGAACAGCTCTGTATGTCTCCCGGTATAGTTCCCGCCCTCTATGAAATTGTTGCTGATGTGACAAGTCCGGATGAAAAGATCCTCATCGCTACCCCCGCCTACGGCAACTTCAAATACGCCACCATTGATAATAAGCGCACCCTTGTAACCACTGCCCTTAAATGCGATAAGGGATTCTTCAGCCTCGACCTTGCGGATTTTGCTGCCAAAGCTGCCGATCCGGCTGTCCGCCTCGTCATCTGGTGCAATCCTCACAATCCAACCGGCCGAATGTGGACTGAAGATGAACTGCAAAGGGTTTCTGAAATCATCAGAAAACACAATCTGTGGGTCGTATCGGATGAAATTCACTGCGATCTTATAAGAACCGGGCGCAAGCATATCCCTCTGGGGAAGATAATGCCTGACTACCAACGGCTTGTCACCTGCATGGCCCCCAGCAAAACATTCGATATCGCCGGTCTCATGTTCTCCAACATCATTATCCGTGACGAAAAACTGCGGGAAACCTTCCGGGACAACGATCGTATCGGACAGGAGGTCAATCCCCTGTCTCTGGCCGCCGCCCAGGCCGCTTATGAAGACGGCGGCGAATGGCTTGAGGAATTGAAGCTCTACCTTGATGACAATTTTTCCTTCCTGGTGAATTTTCTTCGGGAGAACATCCCAAAAGCTGTCTGCCGGATACCGGAAGCAACCTACCTCGCCTGGGTAGATTTCCGAGCCGTCTTGCCAAAAGAAACAAACTTGTCAGAATTCTTCGCCAACAATGCCGGCGTCCTTTTGGAAGGCGGCAATGCCCTCTTCGTCGGAAATGCCGAAGGCTTCGTCCGGCTGAACCTGGCCATGCCAAGAAGCATCATAAAAACCGGTCTGGAACGAATGGCCGCAGCAATAAAAAAACACAATGGCTAAATGTAAAATCCTCCGCCTCGAAAACACTCAAAGGCGGGGGATTTTCATTTATAACTTAAACCCTCCCGGCTCTATTGGTTTCACAACAGCCAGCGGAAAAGGCCAAAGTAAGCCAGGACACTTAGCGTTATAACTCCCAATGCCGAAATACCAAACATCCTGGCAAAGAGTTTCTGTTGCAGCTCTGGGCTTGCCTTTGCCGCAGAGGAGTACGCCGCCAACGCCAGTGCCCCGCCGGTAGAAAGGGGGCTGATACCGGCCGTATTGGAGATCATGGTAATCGCGGTCGCCAGCTCTACCGGGCTGATATTGCCGCCTACCCCGGCTATTACATTGGGAATCGTCGGAATCAAGGTTGGCATGACAACCCCTGAGGTTGAGCTGAACCAGCTCAAAATACCGGCGCAGAGACCAAGAATAGATGCGGCGGTGGGAGCTGTTATCATGGATACCAAAAACTCGGAAAGCATTTTGATGCCGCCAACCTTGATGATAATCTGCATCAACATACCAACGCCCGCAATCAGGAGCAGCGTTCCCCAGGGCACGTTCTTCAACGCCTTCCCTTCATCTGCCACCTGCAACAGAGAAAATACCGCCGCAACAGCAAAGCCTACCATCCCTACGTTGATCTTAAAGATAAGAACCAGTACAACCATCAGCACAATGCCCGCCAAGGTAATGAGCTGCTTGGTATTAAAGGCGGGAATATCACTGAGCTTCATGGGCTTTTCCACGTGCATTCTGTGCCCTCCCAGCAGGAAGTAAACCACCCCGCTGTAAACAGTAGCCGACAGCACGCCGTTCATAAAGAAGGGCACCTCAATCCCGGTGACGCCAAATTCAGCGCAGAGATTAAGACCAATGATACCGGTTGCCGCCAAGGGGGAAACACCGCCGCCTGACGCGCCAAGTACAATCAGGGCCGACAGCATCGCCGGACTGATGCCCAGCTCTGCCGCCAGCGCCATGGCAAACACCATCATAATAGCCATCGTGGGCACGGTACCCGGCCCGATGGCCGCCAGTACCGTACAGAAAATATAAATTATGATCGGAATGAGAAAGGTCCGCTTACCGGCCAGAGCCACGACTTTTTTGGCCAGAAGATCCAGACAGCCATTGTCCTGCACCAGGCTGAACATATAAGTTACCCCCAACAGCATGACGAACAGCGAATAATTGAATCCGGCAATAATCTGTTTATCCGAGAGGCCTGCCGCGTGACCCAGCAGGAGGGAAAAACCCATGCACAACAGTCCAACGTTCAGCTTTCGCCAAAAACCGAGGACAATTGCCGCCAGCAATGTCAAAAGAGAAATCAACGCCATATTCATCAACTTATACCTCCATCGTTCCAACTTAAAATGACCTTTTGCTAACACTATACCTCATTTAGAGTTATAAGAAAAATATCTATTTTATGGCTTTTATAAATCTATGGATTATATTTTTTCGTTTCATTACAGAAGAAAATGATAATTATCCGCCAAAAAGAGGATTCTATTCATCGAAAATCGAATATACGCCCAAATAGTTATAAGAAGAATTTTGTTTTAATATATCGTTAAGTTTAATCTTAGCTGTCATTATCGTCTTTACCTGGCTCTTATGAGGAGTACCGGAAATGGATTTGGAGCATTATCGAAATTTTATCACCATTGTGGACTGCGGTAATCTAAGCGCCGCCTCGGAGGTACTGCACATTGCCCAACCGGCACTGACCATGCAGGTGAAAAATCTCCGGAAAAAATACGGCACTGAGCTGCTGCTGGTGCGGCGGGGGGCACGCAGTATCGAGCTGACCGATGCAGGCCGCGTTCTCTATGCCAAGGCAAAATACCTCTGCAACATCGAGGCCAGCGTCCAAAGGGAGATCAACAGCACGCTAAGAGGAGTACAGGGTAAACTTGCTCTCAGTATCTCTCCCTCTACCGCTCCCTTCTTTATCAAAAAATATCTCTGCGGCTTTGCCAAGCTCAATCCGAAGGTTGAGTTTGACATCTACGAGGGCGACAGCGCCGCCCACACTCGAGAGCTTCTAAATGGAGTGACTGAAATCAGTATTTCTCCCCTGCCACTGGAGCAGGCATCCCGCTTTGAGATCCTTTCCACTGATCGAGAACAGCTGGGCGCGATTTTTCATCAGTCCACCAGCTGGGTTTCACCTGATAAAACCAGCTTGGAACTGAAAGATCTGGAGAGTGTACCCCTCTGCCTCTCCCGGGGCTGTCAAGAGTTTATTCTGTCCAACTTCGCCAACGCCCACATTTCTCCCCATGTACTATGCGTAAACAGCACCAAACACAGCGCTATTACCTGGGCACGGCAACAGTCGGGGGTAGCCATCGTTCCTATCAGCATCAGTGACGGGTTGGGACCTGAGCTTCGCTGCCTTCATTTTCAGGATGACCGGTTCAGTCTCCGGCAAACCATATCCGTAGTGAAAAGCCGGCCCCTTTCCTCCGTTGCCCAAAATTTCCTCAAATATTACCACGAACACTAAGCTTCCTTTGTCAACAAAACCAGCTGCAAAATCAAACCCCCGGAAAAAGCCAAAGTCCTTGGTTCAGTTGAACCAAGGACAATTTTATTTTCCCTCCAAATGACGGTTCCGCAGCTGGCCGCAGGCCGCGTTAATATCGGCCCCCATTTCCTTTCTGACGGTGGCGGTAATATGCATACTGTGAAGAATATTGGCAAAATCCTTAACCTTCCCGTCATTTGGCCGGTGAAGATACCGTTCTACCACCGGGTTGATTGGAATAAGATTTACCGACGCATTCTGACCCTGCAAAAGATGTCCCAGCTCCCGGGCATTCTCCTTGCTGTCATTTACTCCGTCGATGAGGATATATTCGTAGGTTACCCGGCGGCCCGTCGCGTTAAAATAGACCTCACCGGCTTTGACCACATCCTTGATTGGATACTTGTTGGCGATGGGCATGAGGCGGCGGCGAATTTCGTCATTAGGGGCATGAAGGGATATAGCAAGCCCTACCTGAAGCTTCTGATGGGCCAGGTCATATATCCTCTCCACAATCCCGCAGGTGGACAGGGTAACGTTGCGATAGCCAAAATTAAGGCAGTAGGGCTCATGAATAAGCCGCAGGAATTGAAGCACGTTGGCATAATTATACAGAGGTTCGCCTGAACCCATCAGGACCATGGTGTCAACCTTCTGGCCCGCCTTCATAAGATAGTCGTTGATAAAGAAAACCTGCGCCAGCATCTCTCCTGCTACCAAATCCCTGGTAAGTCCTTTTAGAGTGGATGCGCAGAAGGCACAGCCCATGGCACAGCCTGCCTGGGTGGAAATACAAACACTGTTGCCATAAGGCTGCCGCATGAGGACGGACTCAACCGCCACTTCATCGGGAAAGCCAAGCAGGAACTTAGTGGTTTTCCCATCAGTGGAATCCCACCGTTCAACCTGCCTGGCCCGATCGATGGAAAACTCCCGGGCCAGCCGGTAGCGAAGATCCTGACTTATATTTGTCATTTCGTCAAAGGATTTGGCGCTTTTTCCATACATCCATTCAACCAGCTGATTAGTTCGGAACGGCTGAATGTCAAAGGGAGCCATCTCCTCCCTGATTGCCTCCTCCATGAGGCCAAATAGATTCTTTTTCATCTTGCTTTTCTTTCCATCCTGGCAATGAAGAAACCATCCGTTCCATCTATATGAGGAAGGAGCTGCACCATGCTGCCGCTCCGCTTTTTCTCCGGCAGGTACTGCCCTGTTTCCACAAGGGAGAAATCCTTGCTGGTTTCTAAAAATTTCTCAACGACGCCCGCATTTTCCGCCGGTTCCATAGTACAGGTACTGTAGACCAGGATGCCTCCCTGCTTCACGCACCGGGAAGCGCTCTCCAAAATTTCCAGTTGAAGTGGCGGCAGCTTTTTCATTTCCTCAGCCGTCACTCTCCAGCGGACATCAGGACGGCGGCGGAGGACGCCCAACCCCGAGCAGGGCGCATCGACCAGAACCCGGTCAGCCTGCCGGAAATACCGCTCTCCTATACAGCGGGCATCTCCAGCCACTGTTTCGATAATATTTATCCCCAGTCTGCGAGCATTTTCCGCTACTTTCTCAAGGCGGGCAGGATACAGGTCCCCGGCTATTATTTTCCCTCGATTCTCCATGAGCTGGGCAAGATGCGTGGCCTTGCCCCCCGGCGCACTGCAAACATCGAGGACAAATTCTCCCGGCTGCGGGTCAACAACGTGGGCAACCAGCATGGAACTCTCGTCCTGTACCTGCCAAAGTCCCTCCTTCAGAGAGTCTAAATCTTTCATGGCCCCGTGAGCGGTTATTTTTATTCCCTCAGGGACAAGGGCGGACTTATCTGCCAGGCAACCTTCCTCTGCCAGCCGGGAAATCAAGTCGTCCCTTGTTATCTTCAGGGTATTCGTCCTCACCGACAACACTGCCGGTTCATTATCAAAGCGGCATATCTTCTGAGCCGCTTCAAAACCCATTTCCCTTATCCAGCGCTTCACCAGCCAGCGGGGGTGCATTTCCTTCAGCGAGAGGTATTCGGTAGCTTTTCCCGGCCCCTGAGGAAATTCAGCTACCTCAGGCTCCCGGACCGCCCGCCGGAGAACGGCGTTAATAAAACCGGCGCTGCTTTTCAATCTTGCGCCGTACCGGCGGGCAAGATTAACCGACTCATTGACCGCCGCCGACTTGGGTATCCTTGTCAGGTAAAAGAGCTGGTACATCCCCAGGCGGAGAATACACCGAGCCCAGGGCTCCATTTTTTTCACCGGCTTATTGACGTAGCGGCCGATGATCCAGTCCAAGGTTTCTCCCGCCTTTACTACCCCATAAACGAGCTCGGTAGCAAAGCGGCGGTCAAGCTCGCTAAAGTCTCCTTTTTTCAGCTCTTCCGCCAGCAGGATATTGGCATAGCCGCCGTTTTCACTGACTGCATGAATGACCCGGAGAGCCGTTTCTCTTGCTTTATCCATTTTTCCCGGCGGTCTCCTCAGTCCTTTTTTCCGGCAGAATTATCAAATTCTCCAGCTCCCGGCGGAACTCTTCCAAATCCACATGGGTATTGAAGCAGGGTCCATTGGGGCGAAGATTCATCACTCCCACGGCCGGAAGCGGATATACATCCTGTATGCCGCTTGTAAGGTCACGCTCGCAGGCTATAGCCAAAACAGCCTTCGGGCGGATTTTCTGCACCGTCTGGCGGGCGAGAGTGCCACCGGTAACAACGAAGAAATGAAAGCCCATTTCCTCGGCCATCGTCACCAGCGCCGCTATGTCACAGCGGCCGCACCGCTTACAGTTCATCGGATCACGGGTAATCTTGTGGGGGCAGGTATCAAGCTGCAGGCAATGGGGCGTTACCACCAGCAGTCTGTCCGCGGGCACCTTTATCTTCATCCGGTGAAAAATTTTATTGCTGACTGACACAAAGGAGCTTTCGATCTGCCGTCGCCTAAAGCCGCACAGCCGGCCAAAAAATACAACCAGCGGAAACAAAAGGTTCACAAGTCCCGTTGTCCGCCGCAGAACGGAAGGAAAAAACGGTAACCCGGCAGCGGCCGCAATCAGGCCTGCTATCCCCAGCCCCACCAGACAAAAAAACACCAGGAGAACCGCCCCCGACACAAGGGGCAGTACTTCAGCGATTTCCCTTAGTCCCGGGACACTGATCCGCCACATCAAAGCGGCAATCAAGGCCAGCGTCAGATATGAGCCGGTCAGGAGCCCAATAAAAAGCCGCTTTTTACTGTAGTTTGAAGTTACAATTTTGTTTTTATCCATTTCCCTTACTCAAATTTCGCCGACAGCGCAAGGTTATGACCCCGAAGGTAGTCAACTGCCTTCATCCGCTTCTTGGCTGGCGCCTGTACCTCAAGGATTTCAATAATGCCGTCGCCGGTTTTTACCAGCAACCCATTTCCGTCAGCCGATAATATTTCTCCCGGCATGTTTCCTTCTATATTTCCTCTGACAGGTTTTGTCCGCCAGATTTTGTATTTCTCCCCCTCGAGGAAAGTATATGCTCCCGGAGCAGGATCCAAAGCTCTCACCAGATTATGTATCTCCATGGTAGAACGGTCCCAGTCAATTGCTCCCGTATCCTTTTCGATCATTTTGGCATAGCAGCTGAGACTGTCATCCTGCTTTGTTCGGACTACCGTCCCGTCCAGGAGCTTCCGGATCGTGGTTTCCAGCAGTTCCGCCCCCTGCTGTGACAAAGCATTATGAAGCTCTTCCAGGGTCATATCCTCACCGATGGCAAGCTCTGATTTCTCAAGCATATCGCCTGTATCCAGCCCTGTATCCATCAGCATGGTGGTAACGCCAGTAACCACCTCCCCTTCCATGAGAACCCGCTGCATAGGCGCCGCCCCCCGGTATTTGGGCAGCAGAGAAGCGTGTACATTGATGCAGCCATATTTGGGTAAATCGATTACCGCAGCCGGAAGGATCTGACCAAAAGCCACAACGATTATCAGCTCCGGCGCTATTTCCTCTTTTAGCTGGTGAAGAAATCCCTCATCACCCTTTATTCTTACCGGCTGATAAACCGGCAGGCCGTTTTTCCAGGCGCAGGCCTTCACTGGGGAGGGTGTCAGCTTTTTCCCCCGCCCCCTCGGTTTATCCGGCTGGGTCACTACCCCTACCACTGCCAGTTGTTCCATAGACAGCAGCTTTTCCAGGCAGGGAACCGAAAAATCCGGCGTCCCCATGAAAAGCGTGCGAATCTTATTGTTACCCTCAGCCATTTTCTCTCTCCCCGGGCGCTTCCTGTCTCAGACTGGCGGCTATGTCTATAAAAAGTGTACCATCCAAATGATCACACTCATGCTGAATGCAGCGGGCCAGCAGACCATCCGCTTCCAGCGCGCGGCGCTTGTTGAACCGGGTAGTATATTCTACCGTCACCCGCTCTGCCCGCTCAACGTCGCCAAATATTCCCGGCACCGAAAGACAGCCTTCGGAGTCGGTTACCTTTCCCTCCCGTTTGATAATTACCGGGTTTATGAGCTCAAGCAGCCCCTCCCCCACATCGATGACCACCAGGCGGATGGACTGCCCGATCTGAGGGGCCGCCAGTCCAACCCCGTCAGCTTTATACATTGTCTCGGCCATATCGTCCATCAGGCGGCGAAGGCGGGAATCAACTTTTTTTACTGGCTTTGCAACCTGTTTCAGCACCGGATTGCCTGCCTTTATTACTTCAAGAATTGCCATAAGCGCAAAATACCCTCCATTCTTATTTTCACGAGCATTTTACCATAATCCCGATAGTTTTTCCATTGGGCAGACCGTACAATAAAATTGATCAAATAAAAGACTTACGGCGAATCCTTTAGCAGAATTAAGTTTTCACTCAGGTATATTTTGTGGCAATCCTGACCCCGCAAAGTACCAGCGCCGCACCGATGGCCTTGGATATCGTTATTTCGTCCCCCATGATATAATATCCCGAAATAATTCCTATAATGGGGAGAATGTTGCTGAACATAGCCGCCACGGCCGGCCCCACCATCTCCACGCCCTTGTTCCAAAAGAGATTCGCCAGCAGCCCACCGCAGATAAGCACAAACAAGAAGCATACGGCCCCGAGCCTGGATAAAGGCACCACACCAATCTGATCGGTGAAAAAATTAAAGAAAAGGGCAAGCCAGGCGGCAATAAAAGCCGACCATCCCGTCGCCATAGGTACCGAAATATACTTAAGGACCTGGGGCGTGCTTACGGCATAAAGGCTCCAAAAGCATATACCAACATATACGAGCACATCTCCAAAACCAAACCGGGCCTCAGTGACCACGGAAAGCTCGCCGTTGGACACCACGGTCAAAACTCCGGTAAAGGACAAAAATATTCCAATCCAGGCGAGACCGCTTATTCTTTCCCTTAAAAGCAGCCAGGAAAAAATCGCTGTGTTTACGGGATTTGCCGCCGATATGAGCGTTGCATTTACAACGGTAGTATATTTCATTCCGGCTATCTGAATCATATTATTCAAGACCAGACACAGCGCCATCGCCAATAATGGTTTCCAGACTTCCCTTGGAGGCATGACAGTTCCCCGCTTATAATAAAGCCAGCTGAGGATCATGCCGCCCAGTAAAAAATACCTTACGAATGTAATGGTTTGGGCTGTCCATTCCTGAAGCAAAAATTTTAACGGCACAGTCTGAAATCCCCAAAAGAAGGTGGCCATGAACAGAATACTATAGGCGTATGTACGACTGCCGCTTTCATCAGTATTGTTGTTAATCAGCTTTTCTTCCATGTTCTATCCCTTACTTCTGTAATTAAGCACTCGTCAAAATATAATTTTTGATTGTAGCATACCCTACTACAAAAATAAACCGATAATACAATCAGTTTTTACCCCTATGACGGCGAAAATATCTGACAGCCTTTCTTGTTTCAACCTGTAAAACCGTTTATAATACCATCAATCTATTTAGAAGAGAGCTTATTTATGTCAAAAAAGCCTTCAGTAAATACAGCCACTGCCAAAATCATCACGGCCATGCTCATTTGGGGATCCATGGGAATATTTGCCGTCAAGCTGAACTGGCCCCCGCCGGTGGTTGCGTCTTTTCGGGCCATTACGGGCGCGATACTTGCTGCTGGACTCATTCATAAAGCCGGTCTCAAACCTGACTGGCGGGAAATCGGGCTGCATCTTCCCCGCCTTGCCTGCGCCGGCGCCTGCGTCGGCCTGAATTGGATCCTTCTGTTCTATGGGTATATGTACACCACGGTTCCCATCGCCACCCTTTGCTATTACATGGCGCCCATCTATATGATGGTGCTTTCCCCGCTTCTCTTTAAGGAGCGCCTGACCCTCATAAAGATTTTTTGCGCTGTACTGGCTCTTTGCGGAACCGGTCTGGTGTCAGGCATCCACGAATCGATAGCTTCCGGCAGCGGCCCGGACAATCTGAAAGGCGTTTCCTGCTCCCTTTTGGGAGGATTGCTCTACGCCTTTGTCATGCTCCTCAACAAAAGCGTAACAACGGTGGCTCCCCAAGCGAAAACCTTTGTTCAGATGGCAGTCGGGGCCATGATAGTTACCCCCTTTACCGTTTTTACCACCGATTTTTCCCCGCTGGTCTTCGATCTGCGCTCCGTCTCCCTGCTCCTTGTCCTCGGTATTTTTCATACCGGTATTGCTTTCCATCTTTTCTTCTCCGGAGTGGAGGTTCTGCCGGCCCAGACGACAGCCCTTCTCAGCTATATCGACCCTCTGTCAGCTATCGCCCTTGCCGCCCTGTTCCTGGGGCAGCCCCTCATGATAACTCAGGCCATTGGCGGCTGTATGATTCTTGCAGCCACGCTGATCTGTGAATTGTTTCCATAACGTCCTGACCTCCCGGCAAGCTGAAAGGCTGGGGAAAAATGAGTCGTCATTTTTCCCCAGCCTCTTTTTATGTGCATATTTTCCGTTTTCAGTTCTCGAATTTGTTGAACAGCTTCTTGATGTAGGTAAGACCCTTTTGCATCTCCCGAATGACCGGCTCCATGATCTGCGGGTTTGCCTTGACGATCCTGGTGACGCGGCGGCGTTCCTGACGATAGTAGGAATCCATGGTCCGCAGGAAATCCTCCAGCTCCGCTTCCACCCTGACCTCGGTGATGTTGGAGGGATGTATGGTGCAGCTGCGGCCTTCTATAGTGACCACATCGCCCATGAAAGGCACGTAAGCCTCTACTCCGTAGTCGTTTTCCAGCCTTTCCTTCATGGCTTCTGCTGACTGGGGTTCGCCGTGAACCACAAATACCTTCGCCGGTTTCGGACTATCACAGCTTTGGAGCCAGGTCATGATCTGCTCCACATCCCCGTGGGCGCTGAAGCCGTCCATCATTTTCACCTTTGCTTTGACGGCGATTTCTTCCCCCATGACCTTTACTCTCTTCAACCCGGAAAGAAGACGGCGGCCAAGGGTTCCCTCCGCCTGATAGCCGCAGAAAAGAATGGTCGATTCAGGCCGCCAAAGATTATGCTTCAAGTGATGGAGAATTCTGCCTGCATCAGCCATTCCGCTGGCGGACAAGATAATGGCAGAGCTTTCTTCACTGTTTATTGCTTTTGATTCCGCCGCAGTCTGGCAGAGGCGTATCTGGGGCATCTCCGGCAATCGTCCGTTTCTCAGCATCGCTCTGGACTCTTCATCAAATTCCTTTACATTCTGGGCAAAAGCCTGAGTAGCGGCAATTGCCATGGGACTGTCCACGATGACTGAAACATCGTCAATCTTTTCTGCCTTCCACAGCCGGTAAATGTAGTAGAGCATCGTCTGGGTACGGCCTACCGCAAAGGCGGGTATTACCAGATTGCCGCCTCTGTCCATGGTGTCGTTGATGATGTCCGCCAAAGCGGCTTCCTTGTCATAAATCTGATGAGTACGATCGCCATAGGTGGATTCCAAAATCAGGTAGTCAACGCCCTTTATCCGTTCCGGGTCACGGATTATCGGCTGACCAGGCTGGCCGATATCACCGGAAAACAATACCTTGGTCGTCTCTCCGTTTTCCGTGACGAAAAGCTCTATCATCGCCGAACCCATTATGTGGCCGGCATCATGGAATACCGCCGTAATATTATTTGCCACCTGAACTTGCTGGCCATATTCCACAGGAGAAATATGCTCCAATGCCGCCTGAGCATCGGCCAGAGTGTATATGGGCTTTACAGGCGCTTCCCCGGCTCGGGCTCCCTTTCTGGTACGCATCTCCGCATCGGCCTCCTGAATATGAGCCGAATCCGGAAGCATAATCTTCAAAAGATCACAGGTTGCCTTTGTAGCAATGATGTCTCCCTTATAGCCGTCAACAAACAACTTCGGCACAAGGCCGCAGTGATCGATATGAGCGTGAGTCAGCAAAACCTTGTCGATATCTGCCGGGGTGAAGCGAAATGGTTCACCATTCTTGTCCCGCAGGGCTCTTCCCCCCTGAAACATACCGCAGTCTATGAGAATATTCGCATCCTGAGACTGCACCAGGTAGCAGGAGCCAGTAACCGTGTGGGCTGCTCCAAGGAATTCGATTTTCATATTCATTCCTCCTATTCTTCACCGATTATTTTTATTTCCGGTTCCAAAGGAACTCCGTGATCCGCGTATATTCTGTCGCTCACAGCCTTCATCAGCTTCAGGACGTCTGCCGCCGTAGCACCCCCCTTATTTATCACAAAGCCGGCATGTTTTTCCGATACCTGCGCTCCGCCGACAGTAAAGCCCTTTAATCCGGCCTCATCGATAAGCGCCCCGGCAAAATATCCGGGAGGACGCTTGAAGGTGCTGCCGGCGGAGGGATACTCAAGGGGCTGCTTCTCCCGGCGTTTCGCCTGAATATCTCTCATTTTCCGAAAACTTTTTTCACTGTTTCCCGTGGCAAGGCGGAAATCCGCTGATACTATGACCGCTCCATTGTCCTGAAAGACACTGCGACGGTAGCCAAAAGCAAAATCAGGGGCCGTAAATTTCTTCAGCCCCCCATCAGGCATCAACGCCGTCACCGATTCAGTAATATCTTTTATTTCTCCGCCATAAGCCCCGGCATTCATATAAATGGCGCCGCCGACACTCCCGGGGATCCCCACGGCAAACTCCAGACCGGTAAGTCCTGCCTCCGCCGCCCGGTTTGCGGTAGCGCCGAGGATGGCCCCGGCCCCGACTGTCAGTAATGTTCCCTCAATAGATAAATCAGCCATGGGCGATCCCAGAGAGACAACACAGCCCCGGATACCATTATCCAGCACCAGAACATTTGAGCCATTGCCCAATACAGTTACCGGCACGCAGAAATCCTTTAACAGCTTCAGCCCGGCAGCAAGCTCCCAAGTATCCCTCGGTGTCCAAAAGGCATCAGCCCGTCCGCCAATGCGAAAGGTTGTATGACGGGACATAGGTTCATCCGGCAGGACACGGTTTCCCGCCAGATCGATTAACGATTTACGCCATGCAAAATCTGTATTCATATCCTATCCTTACAGCGCCATCAGTATTCAGCCACTATCAACATTACAAACTATTACAAATTCTCTCTGCCCTTGGTAGTCAGTTCCGGGTATTCAAGCTGACGCAGGGCTTCGTATGACACCACCGCCACAGAATTGGACAAATTCAAGGAGCGGGCTCCCACCATCATGGGTATCCGTATGCAGAATTCCCAGTTTTCTCGAAGAATTTCCTCATCTATCCCCTTCGTTTCTTTCCCGAATACCAGGAAATCATCGGCAGAGAACTTTACCTCACTGTGGCAGCGGGGCGCCTTGGTGGAGCAGTACCAGAACCTGCGCCCGCGATACATTCTCAAGACCTCCGCAAAGCAATCATGGTAGGTGATCTTCACCAAATGCCAGTAGTCAAGTCCTGCCCGCTTCAAATACCTGTCCGATACCTCAAAACCCAGCGGCCTCACCAAGTGCAGCTCCATTCCTGTAGCCGCGCAGAGGCGGGCAATATTTCCGGTATTGCCCGGGATTTCCGGCTCTATTAGAACTATATGCAATGCTATCCTCCAAAAGAATCACTTACCCTTTGCGATTTCCTGCAAGGCCGCTTCTTTTACCGCCTTTAGCCGGGAAGCCAGATGAATCCGCAGTTTTTCCGCCAAGCCTTCAAGGGTATTGGAATCAAACTGGTAGCTCATGGTGGGAATCCGGCAAATTCTTGCTTCGCCGAAAAATTCATCCCGAAAAACATTGTAGTAAATTATTACATTACTTTCCAGCTTAAAGCATTCATAATCAATTATAATGTAGGAGAAGTTTGTAATCGGCACCGGAGCCGAGGGACGGATATAAAGCTGGAATCCTTCAATTTCCTCCGGCAGCAAATCGCCAAAATCATAGTCCATTATATGCTTGTTAAGGATAAAACTGCCGATATTCTCTACCTTCTCGGCGGCCATTTTCCGGATTATTTCTTCCAGATACCGCTGAAGCAGAGTCTCAAACTCATCCCGGCTGGCGGCAATACAGTCTATCCGGCAGAACTCGGTAAGGCCGTAACCAACCTTTAGCTTGTACTCCATTGTTTCCTGATGGAAATACATTACCAGCCGGCGGTGCTTCTCCCTGTTTTCGTAGGAAAGAAACTCAAAAAAATCATCGTAAATGTTTTCGTACCGGGTAAGGCTGAATCCGGACATTTCCCTGGGAAGATTATTCAAATACTCCCAGTCAGCCAATTCTTCCCTTACCTTGTCTTCGATTTCCTTTTTCATATATCCCGCAGTACAAATAAGTGAAGGCAACAGAAACTGTTGTACTATTCCATTGCCTTCATTTTATCATTTCATTATTGAGTTGTAAATTTAATTCTGTACCTTGTCAGCGATAGCTTCCCTGATCTGAGAAAGGAATTCATCCGCGCTGACCGAGGCACTGTCCATGTGACCATAGCGGCGGACATTAACCGTCCCGCTTTCGGCCTCCTGCTGGCCTACCACCAGTGAATACGGTACCTTCCTGACCTGTGCCTCGCGAATCTTGTAGCCGATCTTCTCGTTGCGGGCATCAACCTCTACCCGGATCCCGGCGGCAAAGAGCTTTTTCCTCAGCTCATAGGCATAATCCAGGAATTTGTCAGTGATGGGCAGGATCTTTACCTGAACGGGCGCCATCCATACCGGGAAAGCCCCGGCGTAATTCTCAATGAGGATTCCGATGAACCGCTCAATGCTGCCGTACACTACGCGATGAATCATAACCGGACGGTGCTTCTGCCCGTCCTCTCCCACGTAGGTAAGGTCAAATTTCTCCGGCATGAGCATATCCAGCTGGATCGTGCCGCATTGCCAGGTGCGGCCGATAGAATCACGGATATGGAAGTCGATCTTTGGGCCGTAAAACGCGCCGTCACCTTCATTTACGATATACTTCAGACCGCGATTTTCCATCGCTTTGCGAAGGGCATCCGTGGCCTGCTCCCAAATCTCATCGGAACCCATGGAGTCCTCGGGGCGGGTACTGAGCTCCGCAGTGTAGGTAAGGCCAAAGGTAGAATACACTTCATCAAAAAGGTCGATGGTCTCTTGAATTTCCTTCTCAATCTGATCGGGCGTCATGAAGATATGGGCATCGTCCTGAGTAAAATTGCGGACCCGGAAAAGTCCGTGGAGGGCGCCGGAAAGCTCATGACGGTGAACGATACCCAGTTCACCCAGCCGGAGAGGAAGTTCCCGGTAGCTGTGGGGCTGGGACTTGTACACGAGAATCCCGCCGGGACAGTTCATTGGTTTGATCGCATAATCTTCATCGTCAATGACGGTGAAGTACATATTATCCTTGTAATGATCCCAATGACCAGACTGCTCCCACAGGCGGCGGTTCAAAATCATCGGGGTCTTTATTTCCTGATATCCAAAGCGGCGGTGTACTTCACGCCAGTAGTTAATGAGCTCGTTTCTGACAACCATTCCGTTGGGATGGAAGAAGGGAAAACCGGGGCCCTCCTCCTGCAGACTGAAAAGATCCAGCTCCCTGCCCAGGCGGCGATGGTCACGCTTGGCCGCCTCCTCCAGCATATGGAGATACTCCGCCAAATCCTCTTTTTTCTCAAAGGCAGTGCCGTAAACACGCTGGAGCATAGCATTGCCGGAATTTCCACGCCAGTAGGCGCCGGCTACACTCTGAAGCTTAAAGGCTTTGACCTTACCTGTACTCAGTACATGAGGACCGGCACAGAGATCAGTAAAATCTCCCTGCTCATAGAGGGAAATAACGGCATCCTCCGGCAGATCCTTTATCAGCTGTACCTTATAGCCTTCTCCCCTTTCCTCAAACATTTTGATGGCGTCCTCACGGCTGACCTCTTTGCGGACCAGGGGAATATTCTGCTTTACGATCCTCTCCATTTCCTTCTCAATGTCCCGCAGATCGGCATCAGTGAGGCGCTTCTCCATATCGATATCGTAGTAGAAGCCGTTTTCAACCGCCGGTCCGATGGCCAGCTGAACCCCCTGATCCCCGTAAAGATGCTTGATAGCCTGAGCCATCACATGAGAAGCGGTGTGCCGGAGAGCCCGGCGGCCCTCCGCATCCTCAAAGGTCAGAAAATCTACCTCTGCCCCATCCCTGACAACCGCCATCAGCTCGGTAGTCTTTCCATCGACCTTTGCCGCCAGCGCCTTCTTGGCCAGGCTGTTACTAAGGGTCTTTACAACATCCAGATAAGTGGAGCCATCGGCTACCTGACGCCGTGAGCCATCCTTCAAAATAATTTCCGCCAAAATTCTTACCTCCTTATAGATTAAAAGACAATAACAAAAGAAAAAGCCCCATCCCCATAGGGACGAGGCTGTCGCTTCGCGGTTCCACCCTGATTGCCGCAAACGCGGCCACTCAATGCCGATAACGGCGGCTGCCGGTGACAGATACCAGAAAATCCCTTCCCCGTCACTGCTCAGAAGTGGTAATAACAGCATTGAAGAAAATGCTTCCAGCAAACGCATTTATCTCTGTCATCAATGGGCTCTGTTATCATATCTCCATCAGCGCATTGGAGTCATTATAATCGCCACAACACAGACTGTCAAGAAAAATCAACGCTGGGGTTCAATAAGACCGTACCTGTTGTCATTGCGGCGATAGACCACATTTATTTCCTCGGTCTGCATATTGCGGAACACATAGAAATCGTGGTTGACCAGATTCATCTGCATTATTGCTTCATCCACGTCCATGGGCTTCACCGGGAACTTCTTCACCTTCACCGGAGCGTAATCATCATCCGTTGCCTCCACGATGGGACGATGGCGGATTTCTTCAGCAACGATCTCAGCCTTGAAACCGCCGGAACGGAATCTTCTGGCCAGGCGGGTCTTATGCTTATGGATCTGACGTTCCAGCTTATTGACAACCATATCGATGGAAGAATACATATCACCGGACACATCCTCACCACGAAGGACGCCGCCGCCCTCGATGGGCACAGTGACCTCTACCTTATGAGTTCCCTTTATGGCTGACAGCCTTACGCTTATTTCTCCGATGTTATCAAAATACTTCTCGATCTTGCTTACTCTTTTTTCCACATACCCACGGAGAGCCGGCGTAATCTCAATGTCTTTTCCCCGAATTACGAATGTTGCCATCCTAACACAACCCCTTTCATAGTTGCTTGATTTTACGAACATATTTCGCCATTGTATCCAAAATCCCTCTATTATTTTATAACCTTTTCAAAAAATTTTCCTTGCTGGTAACTGAGAGCATCAGTTGACAACCGGGAAGATATGTGATTATATATTCATATAACAGAGTTGCGACTACACTGATTTGCCTCAAAAAATTTCATTGTCATTTCAAAATTTCCTGTTATCATGCCTTGTGCCGAATATAGGAAGTGAGGCTAAAATGTCTATATCAAAAAAATACAAGATCAGCGGCATGACCTGTGCCGCCTGCTCTGCCAGAGTGGAACGCTTCGTAAAGAAGATTGATGGCCTGGAAAAGGCCTCGGTAAATCTTGCCACGGAAACTCTCTCCGTCACCTTTGATGAAGACAGGGTAAATGACGCGATTATCGAGAACGTCGTAGTCAAGGCAGGCTATGGAATCATTCACAAGCTCGAAGAAAATGTTACCCCTGAGGAAAAGATATCGACCCTGAAAAAGCGACTCACATTCTCTTTACTGTTCCTTATTCCTCTGCTGGGCTTTTCCATGGGACATATGCTGGGACACATGACGGGCTTATTCTCTGTTCCCCACTTTATGGATCCGGGAAAAAGTCCGGTGACCGTGGCTCTTGCCGAGCTCCTGCTTACGGCCCCGATAGTAATGACCGGTCGGGCCTTTTACCGAACAGGCTTTAAGAATCTCATCTCCCTTGCCCCAAATATGGATTCCCTTATTGCGGTAAGCACCACGGCGGCGATAGTATATAGTCTCTTTGCCACGGCAATGATCCTCCTTGGAAACCGCAGTTATGTAAACAGCCTTTACTATGAAAGCGCTGCCACCATTCTTGCTCTCATTACCATGGGCAAGTACCTTGAAGCCATCGCCAAGCACCGCACTTCAGATGCCATCCGGTCCCTGCTTGACCTGGCTCCCAAAACCGCCCGGGTAGAATTTGCCGACGGAGAAAAAACTCTTCCCGTAGAGCAGGTGAAGGAAGGCTACCAAATAGTAGTCCGTCCCGGCGAATCCCTCCCGGTAGACGGCATAATCACCGAGGGCGAAACTGACATCAACGAATCGATGCTTACGGGAGAATCGGTTCCCGTCAGTAAAACCGTAGGGGATGAAGTCTATGGCGCCACCATCAACACCACCGGCTTCTTCAAATACCGGGCCACCAAAATTGGCGAGGATGCCGCGCTTGCCCGCATCGTCCGCTTGGTAGAGGATGCCCAGGAGGCAAAGCTTCCGATTGCCAGGCTGGCCGACACTATATCAGGCTATTTTGTTCCGGTGGTCATCGGCCTTGCTCTGATTGCAGCCGTTTTCTGGGGTATAAGAGGCGAAAGCTTTAAATTCGTCCTGACAATATTTGTTTCCGTGCTGGTTATCGCCTGCCCCTGTGCCCTGGGCCTGGCCACCCCTACAGCCATCATGGTTGCTACCGGAAAGGGAGCGGAGTACGGCATCCTGTTCCGCGGGGGAGACGCTTTGGAATCAGCCTGTCATATAACCTCCGTAGTGCTCGACAAAACCGGGACCATCACCAACGGAAAACCCGTTGTAACGGATATTTTCCCTTTGGGAATACCGGAGGACAAGCTGCTTGGCCTGGCCGCCAGTGCCGAACAGGGCTCAGAACACCCCTTAGGCAGGGCTGTCACCGACTGCGCCAAAGCTCGAAGGGTGCCGCTTCTCCCCCTCGCCGCTTTTAATGCCATTCCCGGCTGCGGAATTGAAGCCCTGGCCCTTGGCAAACCACTGCGGGCCGGAAAACGCAGCTGGCTGGAGTCAGAGGGAGTCCGCCTCCCCGCCGAGCTCCTGACAAAAGCTGACCAGCTGGCCTCCCGGGGCAAGACTCCAATATTCATCGCCCACGGCAACGTTTCCCAGGGGCTTATTGCCCTTGCGGATACCGTAAAGCCGGAAAGTATCGACGCTATCCGTTCTCTGAAGGAAAAGGGAATAAAGACGATTATGATCACCGGTGATAATCCCCGGACGGCCAGAGCAATCGCAGAGGAAATCGGCATCGATGAATATCGGGCCGGAGTAATGCCGGAAGGCAAGGCTCAGGAGGTTAAACTTCTCAAGGCGCAGGGAGAAATCGTCGCCATGGTGGGAGATGGCATAAACGACGCCCCGGCTCTTGCTGCGGCTGACATCGGCCTGGCCATTGGTACAGGAACTGACATTGCCATTGAAAGCGCCAACATTGTCCTCATGCGCTCTGACTTGCGGGACGTTGCCCGGACCATCGAGCTTTCCCAAAAGACCTTGCGAAACATCAGGGAAAATCTTGGCTGGGCCTTTGGCTACAATATTCTCGGCATACCGGTGGCCATGGGAGTGCTCCATCTTTTTGGCGGCCCTCTCCTCTCGCCCATGATCGGCGCCGCCGCCATGAGTCTTTCCTCAGTCTCGGTGCTTACCAATGCCCTGAGGCTGAAAAGAATAAAATTCAGCGATTACTGATTCAATTCAGCTATGTTCCAGTATGGAGCGCTTGGAAAGGAGAATAACCATGAAAATCAAAATTGAAGGTATGTCCTGTCAGCACTGTGCAGGCCATGTGACAGAAGCCCTGAAAAGCATTGCCGGGCTCACTGACATCAAGGTCAGCCTGGAGGAAAAGTGCGCTACCGTTTCCGGCAGTGCTGACCCTAACCTCATCAAAACCGCTATCGAAGAAGAGGGCTACGATGTAGTAGGAATTGAATAACCGGCAAAAAAAGTTTAAGGGCAGTTGGTGAAAACCAACTGCCCTTATTTCGTGTCCAGCCTCAAATCCAATTTCCCCGGATAAACTTCTGAGAAATCATTGGCTGTATTACTTACCAGTCCGGTTCTCTCACCGAAATAAACTCATGATAACATTGAGCAATATGCTGATGACAATACAGGTTACGATGGGAAAATGAAAGGATCCCTTCTCCCCTTCAATGCTTATGTCCCCAGGCAGCTTCCCCAAAGAAAAAGGAAGTTCGCCGCCATATTCCAAAAAAGCCCCGGTTGTCAGCAGTATTCCGCCCAGTATCATCAATGTTTTCCCAAAACCCTCAGGCATAATAAAATGCTCCCCTTCCGTCAGTTATTTTATTTCTCAGCCAGTATATTATTATCTCATTGATTTGCAATATCGATCCGGGCAAAAGCTCCATGAGTCCTAACTATTCTGCCATTTTTATTGCAGTATACGGGAGACATTTCCCGTCCGTTTTGTCTCAATGTTCCCAATATGTTATCCTGTACTTTTCTGTTCCGTCAGGGGCTGTTTCCCTGCTGATCCGTCCGATTACTCTTGTTCCGCTGGTGCGGCTGCCGTCCTTTTCCCAGGCCGACAGCCGTCCTGTGCTGGCCGTGGCCTGACCATGAAAGCCTCCGGCCCCGTCCTTTTTCAAATAAACCCTGGTGGAGATGTCCCCTTCCATCAGGGTAGCAAAGACAACTTCTCCCGAAGCATTATTGACGGATACCACTTTTGCCGGGTTCGCCGTAAGCTCCGCTGCCGCCGCAATCAATCCGCTTTCGGCGGCCACCCTCAGGTCCGTGGTCAACACAGCTCCTGCCGCCGACTTTATTCTTTTATTCCCCAGAGCATAAACCCCGGCCGCAAAGAACATCACCAGGGACAAGAGCAATACGCCCCAGACCGCCGCAAAGCCTTTTTCCTTTTTCCTCATCTGGCCTCATTCCTTTATATTCAGGCAGGTTACCGCCGTATGGAGGCGGTAGGAAAGACCGTGCTCGCTTATTTCACCCCTGATGATAACCTCTACGGTGCGGGGGCCTGTCTGCCGGTAAGAAAATTCCTTTATCACTACCCGGCCGGTGTCGCTGTCCCCGGTAATGGGCTGGTCTTTCCGCCGGACAGGCTTACAGGGACTGACGGTATCCTGCGTATAAGTAACATACCCTGGGGATTCGGTGTTTTGCCTCGTCTTTATCCGCAGCCGGGCGGCAGTTACATCTATTTCCTCTCCATAGGAAAGGTCACGGCAAATTCTCTCCATGGCAAAACTCAACTCTGAAACGAGCTCCGACTCTGCCCTAAGGCGGTTGTAGCTTCTCAGGGAAGATAAAGCGAGGATACCCATGGTCCACAGCAAAACCGTCAACAGGGGCACGGCAATGATCAAGGACAACAGGGACAGCCCTCGTTGATTTTGGCATTCCCTCACGCGAAGGCTCATCAAGCTCCCTCCAGTAGCCGGATCAGAATTCGCTCCCCCAGCCGTCCGTCCTTTCGCCGCCAACTGACCCTGACCTCCGCCCGCCTTGTCCCGAAAGCGTCCGCCGTTATCTCCGCCGTCACGGAATAATTGACGCCGTTCTGCTGATTTTCTCCGGCCGGACCAAGCCAGCCGCAGCTGCCGGAGAAGTCTCCTGCCTCCAAATAGGCCAGCTCCTCTCTTGCCAGATAATCGGCGCAAATCGTTTCCCGGCTGGAGGCGGTCCCTTTATAGACGACTGCATATACCCCGAAAGCCACGGCCGCCAAAACTGTCAGCAGGGACAACACCAGCGTTTCCGTCAGCAGAAGCCCCCGTTCTCCTTTTCGTCCTGTCAATTTACCCCTCCTAAGAACCCGGCTTGCTTTGAGAAATTCTGACCCGCCCCTCCCGGTCAACGATCACATAACGGCTTATGCCCTTTCTCGTAAGCCCCACGGTGGCCGTATTGGCACTGTTGGCGTCGTATTCCAGCCGATTGCTTGTCCGGCTGCAAGTGACGGTGACCCCCTCTGCCGCTGTAAATTCCCGGCTGCGGAGCGTCTTGCTCCCCTGAATCAGCCGATAGCCGCTCTGCCTTATCGAAATGTAAGGAAGCGCTTCCGAGGCGGCAGAAGGAAAGGTACTGTTCACCCGCCGGTAATTCATGGCCAGATGCTCCATATATCGGACATCCTCCGCCAAAAGCTGTGCCTCCTGCTCAAGCCAGAAAGTATTCAGCCTGTCTCCAACCGAGGACATGACCCGGGGCAGAAAATATGCCCCGGCAGCGGCCATTATCCCAACCAGGATTACCAGTTCCAGCAGGAAAAATCCCCGCTGTCCACGGTCTTTCATATCTCCCATAGGCAGCTCCAAAGAGAAAAAATCTTCCCTTCGTAAACGAAGGCCAGCCAGGCTCCCAGAGCCATAAAGGGGCCAAAGGGTATCGCCATCCGCCAGCGTCGATAGACAATCAACAAGACTAAGGCCACCGGCATCGCCGTGATAAAGGAAAGGAGCAGGGCAGCCAGGCAGCGATCCGGCCCAAGCCACCAGCCAATCACCGCTGCCAGCTTCACATCCCCCAGCCCCATAC
>CAJTSO010000011.1:0-3765 GCA_910579115.1 uncultured Selenomonadaceae bacterium | reverse complement strand
CGATAGCGCTCTCTGTCCAGCCGCCATTTCCCAGCAGCTTGAAAATCGTCACCGCCATAAAAAAAGCGGCGGAAACCCGGTCGAGAATCAACCCGAACCGCAGATCCACCGCTGCTATCACCGATAAAAATACCGCTGCCGTCACCGCCTCTGCTGTCACTATTTCCCGGCTGTACAGACACCAAAAAAGCGCCGCCATAATTGCCAGCGCCAAATAGCGGCTATGAAGGATGATTTTACTATCGCTCATTTAGTATACCTTAAACAATCAAAGAGGAGTTTCCAGCTTAATATTTCCAAAAGAGCTACTGCTTCTTACCCAACTCATTCACCCCGTGGCCGTCAAACAAAGCTTCCGTCCCATCCCCGGACAGGGTGTAGGCCGTGGCGGAAGCAGTACCTCCGGTCTTGAGATATACCGTTCCGGAGGGAGGCTGCAACTCCTCCACATTGCTTACATAGTCGGCTAAATCAGAAATGGAGGCAGGAACCGCCCCCTTCTCCGCCATCCGCATTACGATAGCAGAATTCAAGACCTGAAGGTCAGCCTGCACCCGGGCAGTCCTGGCTGACGTCAGCGTATCGGTGAACCGGGGAACCGCCATGGCCGCCAGCACTCCGATAATTCCCATAACCACTACCAGCTCCAACAGCATGAAGCCCCGCTGGCGCTTTCTTTTGATCCGGTTCTTCTTCATGACTTCCATGATTCGCTGCCTCGCTTCTCATTGCCTTGCGGCACTCTCAATAAATCACTCTTCAATCAACGACGATTCTAACATTTTCTTCCGGTATTTACAAGGAAAACTACCGGTACTTGATTTTCAATTTTTACAATTTATCTCCTTCAATCGTTACCTAGTTGCCCAATTACTCATACAATCCATCACTGTATAAGTTTACAAATTTACAAAAATTTATGATATTTTTCTTGCATTTTTTCAATTTCATAGGTATACTGGTTCCTGTATCTTCAAAGCCGGTTTCTTTTTGTCCGGCTTGATTGTAAGTATTACACAGGGGGAAATAGCAAATGAAGAAGAATACTCTCAAGCTCTTTCTGACCGCCATGGCCCTTCTCAGCATGATGGTGCTGGCTGGCTGCGGTCTGGGAAAGTCCGAGGCGCCAAAGGATGATAAGGCGGCTGCCGGCAAACCGATAGAACTGAAGCTGGCCTATCAGCTGCCGGCTGAACACTACCTGTCCAAGAACATTGAGCTCTTTGCGAAAAATGTCAACGAAAGATCCAAGGGCCAGATAAAGATCACCACCTATCCGGCCGGTCAGCTCTATAATGATAAAAGCATGAACGATGCCATCATGAATGGCGGCCTTGATATTGGATTAAACTCCACCGCCATGTGGACCACGGTGGTCCCGGAGCTGGCGGTTCTGGATGTTCCGTTCCTCATGACCACCTACGACTCCGTTACCAGGGCGATGACCGGTGATTTCGGCAAGACCCTCTCCGCCGAGCTGGAAAAGAAGGGCGTTCATCCCCTCATCTGGGCCGACTATGGTTACATTCAGGTCTGCAACAACAAGCGTCCTTTGAAGAAACCGGAGGATTTCAAGGGTCTTCAGATCAGAGGCTACGGCCAGATTCCAGCTGAGACCATCAAGGCTCTGGGAGCTTCTCCGGTAACCATGGGCTCCAGCGAGGTTTATATGGGTATCCAGCGGGGCACCATCGACGGCCAGGTTTCCGGTACCACTGCTACCTTCAACCGTAAGATTTACGAAGTTGCCAAGTATCTTACGATGACCAACCATGCTTTCTGCGAGTTCGTCGTGGCCATGAACGGCAAGACCTATGAGAAGCTGTCCGATGATCAGAGGAAGATTCTCAGCCAGTGCGCTGAAGAGGCCCGGGCCAAGATCCAAAGCGAGACAAAGTCCGCTGACCTGAAAGCCATGGAAGACCTTGCCAAGGCCGGGATGGAGGTATATCAGGTTCCGGCTGATGAAGTAGCTCTTTGGCAGGAAGCCACCAGGCAGGTTCGTGACGACTTCATAAAGAACAATCCCAAGCTGGGCAAGACTCTGGTAGACCAGTGTCTCGCTGCTAACAAATAATTTTGCAATCGAGGTTTTTCAGCCGGCCTCAGCTGGAGGCCGGCTGAATTTTTAGGAGTTTTCCGTTATGAAATCACTGTTTAGGGGACTTGAGAAGCTCCTGTCCCTTATCACCAGAACCGCGGCGATCCTTGCGGGCCTTTGTATCCTCGCCGTTGCTTTCATTGTTGTCTATGAAATCATTATGCGGGGCCTTTTTGATTCGCCTACGGAATGGGTATTGGAGATTTCCACTTACCTGATTATCGTGGCCGGCTTTTTGGGCTTCGCTGTCGCTTTTCGGGACGGGGCCCATATCAGTGTGGATATTTTTACCGGTCATTTATCCCCAAAGCTGGGGGCCGGGGTGCGTTTCCTGATGACGGCCATTTCCCTTTTCCTCTTCTTCATCTTCATGACCGAGAGTACCGATATGGTGATATCATCCTATACCTATAACAAGCTGTCTCCCTCCATCCTCCGCTTTCCCCTCTACATTCCTCAGATTTCAATGGTGATTGGTTCTGCTCTCCTTATGCTGGAGCTGATTCGCCGCCTTATCCTTGACGCATGGTTTCTGATAACCGGCAAGGCCGCCGGATGCGACAGAGCTCTGAAGGGAGGTCGCTGAGATGCTCTTCGGATTTATTGCGCTTCTCATGCTGCTGCTCCTTTTGGGTATGCCCGTCGCCTTCGCCCTGGCTATGGTGGGAGCCATGGGTATGGTGGCGTTCTTAGGGGGGCTATCCGGTCTCACTCATATTCCGGTGATCGCTTACAAGACCCTTGATGATTTCGTCCTCTCAGCCGTTCCCCTATATGTACTCATGAGCCAGATCTTGCTGAAGGGCAAAGTTGGAGCCAATCTCTTTGAGCTGGGGGCCAAATGGCTGGGCCACTTGCCGGGTGGTTTGGGAATTGCCACAGTATTTGCCTGCGCCGTCTTTGCCGCCATCTCCGGCAGCTCCGTTGCCACGGCGGTAACCATCGGGGCAATGGCAATTCCGGAAATGCTCGCCCGGGGATATGAGCGCAAGCAGGTTCTTGGCACGGTGGCCGCCGGCGGCACGCTGGGCATTCTCATTCCCCCCAGCATCCCCATGATCCTCTATGGCGCCATCACCGATGAATCAGTGGGCAAGCTGTTCATGTCCGGAATTGTCCCGGGCCTTGTCCTGACCATTGCTTTTGCCGGTTATGTGGTTTACCGGGCAAAGGATATGAAGCTGCAGCCATTGGCTCCCATCGAGGAACGGATGGCTATCCTGAAGGAAACCTTTTGGGGACTGCTGCTTCCCGTTATCGTCATCGGCGGTATTTACTCCGGTATATTCACTCCTACAGAGGCGGCGGCAGTCGGCACAGTGTACAGCCTCGTCATTACCTTCTTCATTTACCGGACCGTTTCCCTCGGTGATATGAATGAGATTCTCATTGCCACTGTCCGCACCACTTCCATGATTTTTGCCATCATGATCGGCGCCATGCTGTTCGGCTTCATTCTCACCGCCTTGCAGGTACCCCAGGCTCTTATGGCCGTGGTTACCGAAGCTGATGTGAACCGCTGGGTCATTTTCGTGGGAATAAATCTTGTCCTGCTGTTCCTGGGCTGTTTCCTTGAGACAGTGTCCATCATCCTCATTACCCTTCCCATGATTTATCCCATCATGCGTCATCTTGGCTTCGACCTGATTTGGTTCAATGTCGTA
>CAJTSO010000010.1:41091-48408 GCA_910579115.1 uncultured Selenomonadaceae bacterium | reverse complement strand
TTTTATTGACTCACCAGTTAAACTGGTGGTTTTTATCATGCCTATTCGGCGCCAAATAAAAATACCACCGGCATTAACTTTATTTAGTATATTTTCCTGGCATAAGAAACCTCCTGTTGCAGCTTCTTTAATATTCTACAACAGGAGGTTCCTTTTGCCATCATCCGTTTTACTGAGTATAGTCCAAACAGCCGATGATATTTTTCTGTAGAGTTTATTAGCTGAAGAATTTTTTCAGCTGATCCATGAAGCTCTTTTGTTCCGGATTCACCTTGTCACCAGAAATATCAGCAAACTCCTTCAGAAGCTCTTTCTGCCGGGTATTCAAATTCTGCGGAGTGAGCACCTTGACGCGGACATGCTGGTCTCCGCGTCCGCCCCCGCGCAGGTGGGTTACGCCCTTTCCCTTCATGCGGAGTATCGTGCCGGACTGTGTACCGGCAGGCACGGTAAGCTCCACCTTGCCGTCCAGAGTGGGTACTGCCACCTTATCTCCGAGGGTTGCCTGAACAAATGTAACCGGAACCTCACAGAAGACATCATCACCGTCCCGCTTGAAGAGCTTATGAGGCTTCACAAAGGTATATACATAAAGGTCGCCGTAGCCGCCGCCACGGGTGCCTGCCCCGCCTTCACCACTGACTCTGATACGGGCGCCATCGTCTACACCGGCAGGAATTTTTACCTTTATCTTCCGGGTGACCCGCTGATGACCCGAGCCGTGACAATCCGGGCAGGGAGTTTTTATTATCTTGCCGCTGCCGCCGCACCGTCCGCAGGTGCGGGAATTTACCATACGGCCAAAGGGAGTGTTCTGCACTATCTGCTGCTGTCCCTGACCATGACAGTCCGGACAGGTCTCCGGGGATGTTCCCGGAGCAGCCCCTGTACCGCCGCACTTCTTGCAGTTTTCAGTCCGGGGAATGCTGATTTCCTTCTCTACGCCGAAAGCCGCCTCCTCGAAGGATATCTCCAAATCAAAGCGCAAATCATCACCCCGCTGCGGCCCCTGACGGCGGGAACCGCCACGGCCGCCGTTGAAGAACATGTCAAATATATCGCCCATGTCTCCAAAGCCGCCGGCGCTGAAGCCGCCAAAGCCGCCGCCACCGCCGCCCATTCCGTTCTCAAAAGCGGCATGGCCAAACTGATCGTACTGGGCCCGTTTATTTGGATCCAGCAAGACGTCCTTTGCTTCGTTGATTTCCTTCATCTTTTCCTCGGCGCCCTTCGGATCGTCGGGATTAAGATCAGGATGATACTTGCGGGCGAGCTTTTTGTGCGCTTTCTTTATCTCTGCTTCCGTGGCGCCCTTCTGGATGCCAAGGACTTCATAGTAATCGCGTTTTTCGCTCATTGTTCAAATCCTTTGTAAAACAGGGGCGGGACAAACCCGCCCCCATCAGTTATTCTTCCGGGAAATTACTTTTTGTCGTCATCCATGACCTTGTACTCGGCATCCACAACATTGTCATCAGCCGGTTTCTGATCCTGAGGCGTCTCCTGACCTGGCTGTGCGCCGCCGGCAGCCTGGTATGCGGCAGCGCTCAGCTCGTAAATGAGTTTCTGAAGGTCTTCGGTAGCCTGTTTGATGGCTTCATCATCAGTGCCCTTAAGCTTTTCCTTCAGGTTGTCGATGGAAGCGCGAATCTTATCGGTCTGCGCCTTATCAGCCTTGTCACCGATATCGGTAAGGGCCTTCTCAGCCTGATATACGAGAGCGTCGGCATTGTTGCGGATCTCGATCTTTTCCTTCTGCTTCTTGTCCTCAGCTGCATGAGCCTCAGCTTCCTTGACCATGCGGTCAATATCCTCCTTGCTCATGTTGCTGTCAGACTGAATGGTAATCTTCTGCTCCTTGCCGGTGCCGAGATCCTTTGCGGATACGTGAACGATACCGTTGGCATCAATGTCAAACTTGACTTCAATGCGAGGCACTCCCCGGGGCGCCGGCGGGATATCGGACAGTTCGAAGCGGCCCAGGGTCTTGTTGCCGGCGGCCATTTCACGCTCACCCTGGAGGACGTGGATATCAACCGAGGGCTGGTTATCAGCGGCAGTGGAGAATACCTGGCTCTTGGAGGTAGGGATCGTGGTGTTGCGCTCAATTATCTTGGTACATACGCCGCCGAGGGTCTCGATACCAAGGGACAGCGGAGTTACATCGAGAAGGAGTACATCCTTAACATCACCGGCGAGAACGCCGCCCTGAATTGCTGCGCCAACCGATACGCATTCATCCGGATTCACGCCCTTATTAGGCTCCTTGCCAAGATAGGTTTTTATGGCGTTCTGAACAGCCGGAATACGGCTGGAGCCACCTACGAGAATAATCTTCTGAATATCGGAGGGCTGAAGATCTGCATCGGCCATTGCTTTTCTGGTGGGGCCCATAGTACGCTCTACCAGGTCGGCAGTAAGCTCATCAAATTTTGCCCGGGTAAGGGTCATGTCCAGATGGAGCGGGCCCGCAGGACCAGCGGAGATGAAGGGAAGATTGATATTGGTGGAGAGCATGCTGGAGAGCTCGATCTTAGCCTTTTCGGCCGCCTCAACAAGGCGCTGGGCGCTCATCTTATCGGCAGAAAGGTCAATTCCGTTCTCACGCTTGAACTCAGCGACCATCCAGTCAACGACGCGGTGGTCGAAATCATCACCGCCCAAGTGGGTATCGCCATTGGTAGCTTTAACTTCAAACACGCCGTCACCCAGCTCAAGGATGGACACATCGAACGTACCGCCGCCAAGGTCGAATACGAGAATGGTCTGTTCTTCATCAACCTTGTCAAGCCCGTAAGCAAGCGCTGCCGCGGTAGGCTCGTTGATGATACGAAGGACTTCCAAACCGGCAATCTTACCGGCATCCTTGGTTGCTTGACGCTGGCTGTCGTTAAAGTATGCCGGAACGGTGATAACCGCTTGGCTGACCGTCTCTCCCAAATATGCCTCGGCATCGCCCTTCAGCTTCTGAAGGATCATAGCAGAGATTTCCTGGGGAGTATAGGACTTGTCATCGACAGTGACCCTGTAATCCTTTTCGCCCATGTGGCGCTTTATGGAAGAAATGGTGCGGTCAGGATTGGAGACCGCCTGACGGCGGGCCAGCTGACCGATAAGGCGCTGTCCGTCTTTGGTAAATCCTACGACAGACGGAGTGATCCGGCTGCCTTCCGGGTTTGTAATTACTGTGGGTTCGCCGCCTTCCATTACGGAAACGACGGAGTTGGTGGTACCTAAATCAATACCGATTACTTTTGCCATTTTTTATTCCTCCAATTTCTAACAAAGAAAAGTTTTACTTAATTTATGTTAATACCGCAAGTTGCACGGCATTACATCGTAGTGATGTGGATCCTAGTTTGCGACAACCTGGACCATACTGGGACGGATGACGGCATCCCCTACCATATAGCCCCGCTGAAGCTCTGCGGCTATCGTACCATCCTCAAGCTCGGGATTCTGTATCCGCATTACTGCCTGATGGAAGGTGGGGTCAAATTTCTGTCCTTCTGTTTCGATAGCCTTTAACCCCTTGTCCTGCAAGGTCTGCATCAGCTGGCTGTGAACCATTTCAACGCCCTTTTTCAAGCTTTCCGCATCGACAGTCTCAGCAGCCAATGCCCGCTCAAAGTTGTCAATGATCGGCAGAAGTGATTTCAGTACATCCTGCTTGACCACATTGCCCAGCTCTTCCTTTTCCTTCTGGGTACGGCGGCGGAAATTTTGGAACTCTGCCTGCTGGCGGAGGATCCTGTCATCCTTTTCCGCGATTTCTGCCTTTAGCTTATCCACTTCACTTTCTTCCAGGGCTTCCGCTTCGGCATTCTCTCCTGCCGAAGCCTCTCCCGGATTTTCCATTTCCTCAGCCTGCTTTTCACAAGCAGCTGCAGCAGCAGCCGGATCTACTGTTCCCTTTTCCTGCTCAGTGTCCAGCTTGATGTCTTCCTGATTGATTCCCATATCCTGTCTCCTCTCACTGTCACCAGCGGAATTGTTTTATTACCTCGGCAATGTGCTCATTCATATAATTGAGCATCGAAATTGCTTTACCGTACTCCATTCTCGTGGGGCCCATTACTGCCAGCGTTCCCAACAGCTCACCGTCCAAATGGTAGGTGGCAGTAATAATACTCATGTCTTTGACGCCATCGTATTTATTCTCACTGCCGATGGTCACCGATAGGCCTTCTCCCCGATGAGCATGAAGAATGTCCTTTAGGAGCTGTTCTTCTTCCAGCATGATAAGCGTTTCTTTGACTTTTTCTACGTCATGAAATTCTGGCTGGGCCAGCATCTGAGTCGTCCCTCCCAGATACAGGCGCTCCTTTTTCTCGCCCTCCAAAGAACGGTTGATTACATCCAGCGCCGCTTCAAAAAGCTCCTGATCGCCTACGTCCTGCCGGATTTTTGCCAGACTCCGAGGATGGATCGCATCGATTGCATAACCGGCGCATTCCTCATTAAAAACCCCGGCTACCCGGCGAAGGTCTTCAAGGGTTGCCCCCGGCGGTATGTCTATGATCCGATTCTCCACAAAACCCGCGTCTGTCATCAGAACGGCGATGGCCCGTCTGTCATCCAGCGGCAGAAACTGTAAGCAACGATATGCCGCCTGACTCATTTGGGGCGCTAACAGCAAGGAAACATTCTTCGTCACCTTTGAGATTATTCTGGCTGTCTCCTTAAACACCTCATCGACCCGTCTGACCTTCGCCTTGTACCAGCTGTCAATCAGCCTCCTGTCCTCTTCACTAAGGCTCATTTCCTGAGGCGGCAGCAAATCGTCAACGTAGAGGCGATAACCCTTTGAAGATGGAATCCTGCCGGAAGAGGTGTGGATATGCTCCAAGTAACCCAGCATTTCCAGGTCCGCCATTTCATTCCGGATCGTAGCCGGGCTGACCCCGAAGTCATACTTCCTGGCAATGGTGCGGGAGCCTACCGGCTCAGCTGATGCCACATAGTCCGTGACCACAGCGCTCAATACCCTGCGCTTTCTTTCATCGAGCATCCACACTCACCTACCTTCTGACGCCCGGCTGTTAGCACTCTTTTTTATTGAGTGCTAACCGGCTGACATGATAGTACAACTAATTCGTCAAAAAGTCAATAAGTCAAAATATATTTTTTCTAAATTTTCAAAAAAACAAGACCCCAACACCGCCGGGGTCCTGTTTCATCAATATTTTAGCCTTTATCAGCCGTTGAGAAATTATTCTTTCTCCGCCTGCTTCTTAACGATGGCCCGGTTGCGGACATAGAGTTCATCGAGCTGTTTCTCTTCCACTTCGCTGGGAGCCTGGCTCATGACATCGGAAGCGCTCTGGGTCTTCGGGAAAGCGATTACATCACGGATAGAACTGCGTTTTGCCATCAGCATGACAAGGCGGTCAAGGCCAAAAGCGATACCGCCGTGGGGAGGAGTGCCATACTCGAAGGCATCCATCATGAAGCCAAACTTGGCCCGGGCTTCTTCCGGAGTAAGTCCGATAGCCTCAAACACCTTTTCCTGCAAGTCGCTGTTGTAAATCCGGAGACTGCCGCCGCCAATTTCCACCCCGTTGAGAACCATGTCGTAAGCGTTGGCCTTTACGCGGCCCGGATCAGACTGGAGATACTGAACGTCCTCCTCTCTGGGAGCAGTGAAGGGATGGTGCATCGCCTTCCAACGCTTGTCCTCTTCGCTATATTCGAACATCGGAAAGTCGACGACCCAGAGGAAACAGCGCTTGTCAGGATCAATGAGGCCCCGGCGGCGGCCCATCTCAAGGCGGAGCGCGCCAAGCGCCTGAGCAACGACCAGCGGCTTATCACCAACTATCAGCAGGAGATCACCGGTCTTGGCGCCGGTAGCCTGCCTGATCGCTTCAAACGTTTCCTCACTGTAGAATTTCTTGAAAGGCGACTTGATTCCTTCATTGCTGTACTGAATCCAGGCCATGCCCTTGCCGCCGTACTGCTTTACGTAATCTACAAGCCCATCCAGCTCACGACGGGGAATATCGGCATAATCATCGACCCTGATGCACTTTACCTGACCGCCGTTTTCAATCACAGAGGTGAACACCTTGTAATCTGAACCCTTCAGAAACTCAGAAATATTTTGCAGCTCCATGCCGAAGCGAATATCCGGCTTATCGGACCCATAGCGCTCCATCGTCTCATCCCAGGTCATGCGGAGGAAGGGCTGCTGGGGGCGGTCATGGCAGGCTTTATCAAAAAGCTCCGTAACAAGGTCTTCCATGATGTTAAGAATTGTTTCCTGATCGACGAAGCTCATTTCAACGTCAAGCTGGGTAAACTCAGGCTGACGGTCTGCCCGGAGATCCTCATCACGGAAGCAGCGGACGATCTGGAAGTAACGCTCCAGGCCGGCAACCATGAGGATCTGCTTGAAAATCTGGGGGCTCTGGGGAAGAGCGTACCACTTACAAGGATTCAAACGGCTCGGGACCAGGAAGTCACGGGCGCCCTCAGGCGTTGACTTGCAGAGCATGGGAGTCTCGATCTCCAAAAAACCGTTGCGGTCAAAGTAGTCACGCATAAGCTTTGTTACGCGATGGCGGAGAATGAGGTTCTTCTGCATCTCCGGACGACGGAGATCCAGATAGCGGTATTTGAGACGCAGCATTTCATCCACATCCAAATCATCCTGGATGTAGAAGGGAGGCGTCTTTGCCTTATTGAGGATACGCAGCTCGGTGCAGACAACCTCAATCGTACCGGTTTCCATTTTCGGATTTACCGTGTCAGCGGAACGGGAGCGGACATTACCTGCAACGGCAATTACAAACTCATTGCGAAGGGTCTCTGCCTTGTGGAATGACTCTCCCAGCTGAGCCTCATCGTAGACAACCTGAACGTAGCCGGAGCGGTCACGGAGATCAACAAAAATCAGACCACCATGATCCCGGCGACGGGATACCCAACCACAAAGAACTACGCTCTGCCCCACCTCGCCGTCAGAAAGCTGACCGCAGTGATGAGTGCGCTTAAGACCTTCCAAAGTTTCCATTATTCTTTCACCTCATACTGATAGTAGGTACGGGCGGCCAGATTCTCTGGTCTGTCCACCCCTGATTTGGCTTTATTTACAACGGTCTCTGACCGATATGAACTACTGCATTATAAGAGCTTTTGTCCCTTTATACAAGCTTCAGGAGAAAATTATTGCTTAATGGCTCCGAGCCGGGCCAGAAGCTCCTTGCGGAGTACCGGTTCCTGGGTCCCAGCCTGCAAATCCCTCAGCTGGACGCAATTTCCGGCTACCTCTTCGTCTCCCAAAAGGAGCGCAAAGCGGGCACCGCTCTTGTCAGC
>CAJTSO010000010.1:20767-41071 GCA_910579115.1 uncultured Selenomonadaceae bacterium | reverse complement strand
AGCAGATTTCATCTGAGCCTTCATGCTGCGGCCGGCCAGATCAGCTTCCACCACCAGTCCTGCCTGACGAAGCTCATCGACAATGGCAAAGGCAGTCTGCTTCGCCGCTTCCCCCAGAGAAACCAGGTAAACATCAAGACCTTCCGGGGTATCCGGCAGAAGTCCCTGCTCCTCAAGGACGAGAAGAACTCTTTCCAGTCCAACCGCAAAGCCTACGGCCGGGGTAGCCGGGCCGCCGATTTTCTCCACGAGGCCGTCATAGCGGCCGCCGCCGCAAACGGCGCTTTGGGCGCCAAGGTTATCGTACTTGATTTCAAAGGCCGTTTTCGTGTAGTAGTCAAGCCCCCGGACAAGCCGTGGGTCAAGCTCATATTTCAAACCAAGGGCCGTGAGATAACTCTTTAGTTTCTCAAAATGATCACTGCATTCGTCACAGAGGCACTCGGCGATTTCCGGCGCTCCGGCATTTAGTTGGCGGCATGTCTCTTCCTTGCAGTCCAGCAGACGGAGGGGATTGCGGTCAAATCGCGACTTGCAGTTGTCACACATCCCATCCAGCTTCGGAGCCAAAAAATCCTGCAATGCCTTCCGATATACGGGACGGCACTTAGGACAGCCTACGGAGTTTATTGAAAGGGACAGATTCTTCAACCCAAGGGACTGCAAGAAGCGGGTCGCCAGCAGGATAACTTCCGCATCCACCGCCGGGGAGGCAACGCCGAGGGCTTCCACCCCAAACTGATGGAATTCTCTCTGGCGTCCTGCCTGGGGGCGATCGTACCGGAACATGGAGCCAATGTAAAACAGCTTTGTCAGCTGGCTGCCGGCGTACAATTTGTTCTGCAAATAGGCCCGGACAGCAGCGGCGGTATTCTCTGGGCGGAGGGTGACACTGCGGCCCCCCCGGTCCGTAAAGCTGTACATTTCCTTTTCTACAACATCTGTGGTATCCCCAATGCCTCGTTGAAACAGTTCGGTATGCTCAAACAGCGGCGTCCTGATTTCCCGGAAACCGTACTTTTTGCAGATTTCACGAATTTTTTCTTCAACATAGCGCCAATTTCCCACGGCATCAGGAAGTATATCCTTTGTTCCCCGGGGGCGTTCTATCAGCATGCTTACTCCTCCATCAAGTTAAGGTACGGAACATTTTTCAGTCCCCATAGGCAGCAGCCAGAAAATCTGCCCGCCGTCTTATATATCCATCAATTCTTTCAATGTAAACCGAGAGCTCCTTGGCATTGAAGCAGGCTTTCATCGCGCCGGTAGCCGGATCCACCACCTTCGTGGTCGCCGCTCCGCCGATTCCAATAATGGTCTGCCTTTCCTCCATTATTTGTATGTTATACATGCTCTCCGCGCCTGGACGGCAGAAGCCTATGTTCTCCAGCTCACCCCGCTGATAACCCTGACGGTACAGATAGTAGGGACGCAGTCCCCAGCTCTCAATGGCATCCCGGGCAGCCGCAAACATCTTCTGAGCTTCCTCATCGCTGGGAAGCTCATAGTTTTCTATATGCATGGCCAGGCGGGAGCCCCGCTTCAGAGCCAGCGCGTGAATAGTGATATCATCCGGCTTCAACGGTTCAAGCTGTGCCATCGTATCAACGACCTCGGCCGCCGTTTCCCCCGGCAGACCGATAATCAAATCCATATTTACAGAGAAATCACCCAATCCCCGCAACAAATGATACATTGCTGCAATATCCTTCGGGGTGTGGCGGCGTCCGATACGCCGCAGGGTCTTTTCCTGCATCGTCTGAGGATTTACGCTGACCCGGCTTACTCCGTGACGGCTCAGGGAACCGATCTTTTCCAGGCTCATGCTGTCCGGCCGTCCGGCCTCCACCGTAAATTCTATAGTATCGGGTGTGATGAAGTTTTCCTCCACCGCTGTCAGAAGCTGCTCAAACATATCGTTTGGCAGAGCGGTAGGCGTTCCCCCGCCGACGTAAACGCTCTGCACCTTAAAACCGTATCCTTCGACAGCGTCCTTTGCCGCCCTTATATCGGCGGTCATGGCCTGCCAAAATTTTTTCAGACCATCCTTTCCTGGCAGAATATAGGCCGGGAACGAGCAATAAAGGCAACGAGTAAGGCAGAAGGGTATCCCAATGTAAATACTGACAGTCTTATCATCAGTCCTGGCCAAAAACGGCCGCTGCCTGATAGCCAGGTCGGTGATCAGGGAAGACTTTTCAAGCCCTGCTCCGTAATCACGGCGGAGCATATCTATGACTGTCTCTCGTTTTTTCCCCCTGTCGAGGGCATGATGGACTATTTTCGTCGGCCTGACCCCATGGAGAATTCCCCAGGGCGCCTCCTCTATATTTAGATCCTTTGCAATACTATCATTTATCAGAATATTATAGAAATTCAGCTTCACCAGCCGGTGTACTGCCGCCTTTGGAGCTTCATACCTTGCCGATTTCCCTGTGACGGGCAGGCTTTCTTTACCATCCCGGAAAAAAGTAGTGGTAACGGCAACTCCTGTATAGGGATCATCCGGTTCATCCGCAACTATTGAATGGTGAATTTCCCAAGCTTCCCCCTCAGGCTCCGGCAGCGGAGCCCGGCTGGTATACAGCGCCCACTGCTTTGCCCGCTCTGTCTCCTCATCGTATAAAGGCAGCCGAAAGAGATTGAGGACTTCCTTTGTTACTTTTTCTACAACTTCAGAACGATATCCGTGGAAATTTCCCCGTTCATTCTTTCGTATGGTCAGGCTTTTTATCAGCAATGCTCACTGGCACTCCTTACAGTAACCGAAAAACATAACCTTGTGGTCATTGATTTTGAAACCGGATTTTTCCGAAATCTCTCTCTCCAAATCATCCAGCATATCATCCGGAAACTCTCTTACCTTGCCACACCTGAGACAGATAAGATGATGATGCTGATGGGCCAGCGGGTCGTTATCCCCTAACTCATATCGGCTGCAACCGTCACCAAACTCCATCCTTTGAAGGATTCCCAGCTCTGCCAAAAGTTCTAATGAGCGATATACAGTAGCAAGACCAACATCCATCCCCTTATCCCGAAGCAGGTCATAAACATCTTCAGCGCTAAGATGCTCACCTTGATTTTCAAGGAAAATCTCCAGGACGACCCGCCGCTGGCTGGTAAGTTTATGCCGCCGCGCTCTCAGACGTGTCTCAAGATCCTGAATCGTGAATCTGCTGTTCATGCTATCCCTCCAAAAGATTTACGGTAAAGCAGAAATCATTGACCTATCTTAACATAGAAAGGCGCAAATTTCAAAAGAAATTTGCGCCACTGCCTTACCCCAGATAAGGATTTATCATCTTTTCATCGCCAATGGTCGTCCCCGGTCCATGCCCTGTTAAGACTATTGTATCCTCTGGCAGAGTGAGCAGCTTGCTCTTAATTCCTCTCACCAGCTTGATCAATGAACCGCCGGGAAAATCCGTCCGACCAATTGAGCCATAAAACAGCGTGTCCCCGCTGAGCAGTACTCCATCGCCATAGAGGCAGATACCACCGGCGGAATGACCGGGAGTATGCAATACCTTCAGTGATATACTGCCAAACTTAACTTCATCTCCCTCCGCCAGATATTCGTCCGCCGGGCGGGAAGTGATGTCCAGCCCCATGTACGCTGAGAGATTCGCTCTGGAATCCCCCAGCATGGGCGCATCATCCTTGTGAATCATCAGCTTCGCGCCGGTTTCTTTACAAATTGCATCATTGGCGCCGATATGGTCGCTGTGTCCATGGGTATTGACAACTGCCTTTACTATCAGTCCGTCCTTTTTTACCTCGGCCATTATTCTTTCGGGATTTCCGCCCGGATCGACAACTATTGCTTCCTTTGTGTCCTCATCCCAAAGTATATGACAATTTACTTCAATAGGGCCAACAACTAATGTCTTAATCCTCATTCTCATCATCTCCCTTGCCGCCTGATGGAGTCATTTTACGGCTGGCGCTGTATATGTCCTTCAACTGACGCAGCTTGTTAATGACCTGCGTAACCTGAGACGAGCTGTTTACCTCAAGACCCATTTCAACAATTGAAGTGTGGTTTTTCCTGTTTGCTCTTGCATTTAGTGAACTGATATTGAGTTTTAGCTCGCTTGGTACCGCTAACATTTGGGTAAGCACGCCCTGTTTATCGTTACAGGTGATCTCCAGCTTGACTGTATAGAACTTGTCGATACCGATATCCCAGCTGACCTCCATCACCCTCTCAATATCGCTGAGTCCAGTGGATATGTTTGGACAATCTGATCGGTGAACAGATACACCGCGGCCGCGGGTAATAAATCCAATGATAGTATCCCCGGGAATCGGATTGCAACAGTGAGCGAGCCGGACCAGCAAACCACTCTCTCCCTGGACAAGAACTCCGTGTCCTGCCCGCTTGGAGGCTCCGTTGTGCGGTTTCAACTCTTCCAGGATTTTCGACATGTCGGCGCTGGAGGCTTCCCGGACCTCTTTCTTGTGCAGCTCCACCAGCTTGGTGACAACGGTTTTCAGGGAAACGCCGCCGTAACCAATGGCTGCCAGCAGGTCGTCCTCGGTGGCAAGGTGGAAGCGTTCCGCTATCTGCTGCATCTTATTTTTCTGAAGCATTTCCTTTGGCTCATAGTTCAAATGCTTCAGCTCAGTATGGAGCATTTCCTTTGCCCGCTCAATATTCTCTTCCCGCTTTGCCTTCTTGAACCAGCTGCGGATCTTATTCCGGCTGTCAGGAGAACCAACTATGTTCAGCCAGTCCCGGCTGGGACCGCCGTTTGCCTTGTTGGTGATGATGGAGACAATGTCACCGTTCTTGAGCTTGTACTCCAGCGGCACCAGCTTTCCGTTTACCTTCGCCCCTACGCAGTGGTGGCCCACCTCGGTGTGAATGCGATAGGCGAAGTCCAAGGGGATCGATCCCTTGGGCAGATTTATAATCTCCCCTTTAGGGGTAAAGACAAATACCTCATCGGAGAATATGTCAACCTTCAGCGCCTCTACATATTCCTTAGGATCGCTAAGCTCCTGCTGAAGGTTGACCATCTGACGGATCCAGCTCATCTTCTGGTCCAGCTCGCCGCTCGCTCCTACCGAGGCTCCTGCCTCCTTGTATTTCCAATGGGCAGCGACACCATATTCAGAAACCTGATGCATTTTGAAGGTGCGGATCTGAATTTCCAAAGGGTAACCCTTGGTCATTACCGTCGTGTGAAGAGACTGATAGCCGTTGGTCTTCGGCATTGAAATGTAATCTTTGAAACGCCCGGGAATAGGCTTCCACATTTCATGAATCGTACCCAAAACTGCATAGCAGTCACGGACAGAATGAACCAGTACCCGGACGGCGGACAGGTCGTAAATCTCGTTTATGCTCTTGTTGTCCCGACGCATTTTCTTGTATATGCTATAAAAATGCTTTGCCCGGCCGTGGATTTCACACTTGATACCATCCTCTACGAACTGCTTGCGCATCTGCTCAATGGCGCTTTCGATGAATTCCATCCGCTCGGTGCGCTTCTGCTTCACGCTCTCTACCAAATCGTAGTAAACGTCAGAATGGAGGTAACGGAGACAAAGATCCTCCAGCTCACATTTAATATTAGATATACCCATGCGGTTTGCCAGGGGAGCATAAATCTCTATTGTCTCCCGGGCAATACGATGCTGCTTATCCTCCCGCATATACTTCAGAGTCCGCATATTGTGCAGGCGGTCGGCAAGCTTTATGATAATGACCCTGATATCCTTTGCCATTGCCAAAAACAGCTTGCGATAACTCTCCAGCTGCCGTTCTTCCTTGGACTTGTACTCTATCTTACCAAGCTTTGTTACGCCATCAATGAGCATGGCTATCTCAGGAGTAAACATCTCGGCCATTTGCTCAAGGGTAAAGGTGGTGTCTTCAACTACATCATGAAGAAGGGCCGCGCTTATAGTGGCTTCGTCCATGTGCAAATCGGCAATGATTGCCGCAACATTAAGAGGATGAACTATATAGTCCTCCCCTGATGCCCTTTTCTGACCATTGTGGGCTTCTTCCGCCAAACTGTAAGCTCTTCTTATAATATCAAAATCGGCATCCGGCTGAGCTTTTCTAACGATATCCAGGATGAAGTCTATTGTCACTGGCTCGCTATATGCAGTACTCATCCCGACCACCTCCAGTTTATTTTACTGCTTTTTCATCAATGAAGCAGCAATGCTTCTTTAAATTTATGTGTTGAATAAGTTTATCGTTTTATTATACGATAGTCAATCCAAATAAACAAGAGCTGCCCGCAAAGACAAGGGTTCTTCCCATGCTTTGCGAACAGCTCCTGATCTTCAATAAACCGAAACACCTCAACCGGCATCAAAGGCATTTTCCAACTGATTTATCAGCAACCGGCCATCACCGTTTACCGTAACTTCCACCACGTCAAAGCGGCAAAGGCTCTCATGGAGATTCTCTGCCATAATATACCATTGCGCTGCCCTGACTATCTTCCGCTGCTTTGCCGCCGTTACGGCCATAGCCGGAGACCCGCAGCTTTCTGTCTGCCGGGTCTTTACCTCAACAAAAACGATCGCTCCGTCTTTTTCTGCGATGAGGTCTATCTCCGCTTCCCGGATCCGGTACTGTTTTTCCCGAATCCGGTAACCTTTCTTCATCAGGTAGTCCGCAACTGCTGCCTCGCCGATGTTGCCCAATTCTTTTTTGTTCATATCCGGATCACTTGCGCAGCTCAGCCCCGCAGCTCTTTGCTACTGCTTCAACAATAGAATTGAAGGCCACATCTACTTCCTCGTCAGTGAGCGTACGATCCGCCGCCCGGAACTTCAAGGAAAAGGCCAGGCTCTTTTTTCCCTCACCCAGCTGTTTTCCCATGTACAGGTCGAAAAGATTGACACTCTGGAGATACTTGCCTCCCTGCTTTTTAATGGTGCGGGAAATCACTCCGGCCTGTACATCATCGGCCACCGTAAGCGCCAAATCACGCTCAACAGCCGGATACCTGGGCAGCTGAGTGAATTTTGCCCTCCTGCCGCAATACTTCAAAATGGTTTTTATGTCCGACAAAACAAACATATACATCTTCTTTTTCGTGCCAAGGTTTTCCATAACCTGGGGATGAACCTCACCCACGGTAGCGATAACTTCACGGCCCTTCTTGAAAATAGCCGTCTTACCCGGATGGAGGCAGAAATGTTCGCCTGCTTCAACAGAGCAATCACGGATACCGATAGCCTCAAGGAGACTTTCCACAACGCCCTTGGCATCATAGAAATCTACCATCTCATTGCTGTCTGTCCAGTTTTGCGGATAGCGGCGGCCGGAAATGAGCCCAGCCACTTTCATCTTCTGATCAGGAAGCTCTGTTACCGGCAAAGCTTTTGGGAAAAAAACCGGTCCGATTTCAAAAACTCTCACATCCTCGTTCTTGCGGGAGAAGTTCCGCAAAACGGTCTCAAATAACGTAGTGAGAATACAGGTACGAACATTTGGGTAGTCCTCAGACAGGGGGTTCATTATAGGAATCATGGTCCGGAGAACGCTGTCATCCGGAATATTCAGCTTGTCACACATATCCGGGTGCTGGAAGCTGAATGACCTGGTCTCAAGCATACCCTGAGCTACGAGAACCTCCGTGATTTTGTCGATAAGATCCTGCTCATCGCTTTGGCGAGCCAGCATTACACCGCCCTTCGGGAGGGTGGCGCGAATATTGTCATAGCCATGAATACGGGCTATTTCCTCGGATAAATCCTCCATGAAGAGAATATCCTTGCGCCAGGTGGGAGAAATAGCCTCATAATTGCCGCTGCCCAAATCCCTGACCTCTATACCAAGGGAGGCAAGAATCCTAAGAATTTCTTCCGCCGGAATATCAGTACCCAAACGCTTATTGATCTGTTCCGCGGTAAAGGGCACAACCGGCTGAGGCTTCGGCGCCGGGTATACATCGATTCCCCCCTGGGCAACAGTGCAGGCTCCCATGTCCTGGAGGAGCTGGGCAGCCCGGTCAAGGGCGCGGATTGTATGTTCTACGTCGATGCCCCGCTCAAAGCGGCCGGAGGCTTCAGAATGAAGTCCAATAGAGCGGGATGTGCGGCGGATAGAAGGGCCAAAGAAAGAAGCTGCCTCAAGAACAACGCGGGTGGTCTTCCCGGTGATTTCTGTTTCCAGACCACCCATAACGCCGGCAAGACCGGCAGCCTTCACAGCATCGGCGATCACCAGCTCGCCACCTTTCGCCAGGCGGGAGGAATCATCAAGGGTATGGAGCTCTTCGCCGGCTTTTGCCCGGCGGGCGGTAAGGGACTGCCCGACAATTTCATCGTAATCGTAGGCATGCATAGGCTGACCCAGCTCTATCATTACGAAATTCGTTACGTCGACGACGTTATTGATCGAGCGGACTCCCGCTCCCTCGAGACGGGTACGCATCCAGGCAGGAGAAGGGCCAATCTTAACATCGTTCAGCACCCGGGCAGAGAAGCGGGAGCAAAGATCAGGATCGTCAATCGCAATCTTAATCATATCCGCAGCCTTTGCCCCATTATCCTCCCTGACCTTGATTACCGGCCACCTAGGCTGGTTGCTGGTAAGAGCCGCTATCTCGCGGACGATACCGATCACGCTGAAGCAGTCTGCCCGGTTCGCTGTGAGCTCAAATTCAAGGACAGCATCATCAAGACCCAGAACCTGGGCGACGGGAATACCTACCGGAGTACCGGCCTCAAGAATGTAGATACCGTTTATCTGTTCGTCCGGAAGGCTTGTAGTATCGATTTTTATTTCGTCTGCCGAGCAAAGCATACCGGCAGAGGCCACACCACGAAGCTTGGACTTGGCGATCTTCTTACCGCAGGGAAGGTCGGCTCCTACTAGAGCCACCGGAACAATATCTCCCTGACGAACATTCTGGGCGCCGGTAACAATTGTCAGCGGCTTACCGTCACCCACATTCATGGTGCAAATAAACATATGGTCAGAGTCGGGATGGGGGATTATTTCGTCTACACGGCCGGTAACAACCTTATCCAGACCTTTGTCGGCCCGGATAACATTCTCTACGGGGACACCGGCCCGGGTGAGCTTTTCCGCCAACTCCCCGGCGCTCTCGGTGAAATCTATATAATCTTTAAGCCATTTGATAGAAACCTGCATCTATATCACCTCTCAGAACTGGGACAGGAAGCGTACATCATTGTCATAGAAAAGGCGGAGGTCGTCAATGCCGTAGGACAGCATTGCAATGCGCTCGACGCCCATCCCAAAGGCAAAGCCGGAAACCTTACCGGGGTCGTAGCCGCTCATCTCCAAAACATGGGTATGAACCATACCGGCTCCGAGAATCTCCAGCCAACCGGTTCCCTTGCAGACCCTGCAGCCCTTGCCATGACACATGACACAGGAAATATCAACCTCAGCGCTGGGTTCGGTAAAGGGGAAGAAACTGGGACGGAAGCGGACGCCTACGTTATCGCTGAAAATCTTGTGCAAAAAGAGCTCCAGAGTTCCCTTCAGGTCCGCAAAGGTAATGTCTTCATCAATGACAAGACCTTCAACCTGAGTGAACATTGGAGAATGGGTGGCATCATAATCATCACGACGGTAAACCCGTCCCGGCGCAATCATGCGGATGGGACTGTTAGGCTCGTGGGCTTCCATGGTGCGGGCCTGAACCGGGGATGTCTGGGTGCGCATGAGGATATCCTCAGTGATGTAAAAGGAGTCCTGCATATCACGGGCGGGATGATCCTTCGGCAGATTCAGAGCCTCAAAGTTGTAGTAGTCAGATTCAACCTCCGGGCCGTCTTCAATAGTAAATCCCATATCCATGAAGATGGACTTAACTCGGTTCAAGGTCAGAGTCAGCGGATGGAAATGACCTGTCCACAGGGGACGGCCCGGCAGAGTAACATCTATTTTCTCGCTGGCCAGCTTCTGCTTTAATTCCTCAGCCTTAAGCCCGGCTGCTTTTACCGCAATCATTTCTTCCAGCCTGGCCCGGACCTGATTAACCACCTGACCAAGCTTGGGCCGTTCCTCTGGGGCAAGCTGGCCCAAGCTCTTCAGCATACCGGTTATTTCACCCTTTTTCCCCAGGAATCGAACCCGGATATCATTTAGCTCCGGCATAGTCTTAGCTTTGGTCTTGATGAGTTCCGCAGCCTCTTGACTAAGCTGTGCGATCTTCTCCTCCATATATATCCTCCTCAAGCGGCATACTGCCGAAATTTTATGAAATATTGGAGATATATTATACCTGTATTTACGGCCACAAACAAGCTGTTTAGGAAAAATACACCTACTGAAAAAAAAACGCCAAAAACATAGCCGTGAAAAATGAGCAGTCATTTTCACGGCTATGTTTTTAAGACCTTGCTTCTTTTTTCCTGTATAGCTCTTTATCAGCTCTATTGAACAGGCTCTCAAAGGATTCTCCCTGATCACTACATTCGGCTATTCCGATGCTTGTCGACAGTTTATAAGGCAATTCCTCGGTGGCCCGAGCCAGCCGTTCCTCCACCTTTCGGCAAATTTCCCTTATGATGCTATCATCATCCGCTTTCACTATGATTATAAACTCATCTCCACCATAGCGGGCAATAAATGCGTTTGTTCCTGCACAGGCTCCCTTCATTGCACTGGCGACAGTCACCAGCGCCTTATCCCCCTCGTTGTGGCCAAAATTGTCATTTATGGACTTGAATTTGTCAAGATCACATATTGCCAGATATATTTTCTGTCCCTTTGAACTGTCATACTGGGCAAACAGCTCACTGGTGAATTTTTCCAGTTGGTAGCGGTTGTTTATCTGCGTCAGGGCGTCAATAGTGATGATGCCTTTCTGGGTCCTTATTATTTCCATCTGACGGCAAAGGCTTTCGTTGGCGTTTTTTAACTGACGACTATAATTCTCTTCTCTCGCCAATGACGCTGCCATCTCGGCATTGTGACGCTGGGTACTGCGCCAGTACAAATAAAAATTGATAATCAGCATCAAGATAAAAAACGAAAAAGCAATAGTGACCCGACCACTATTATGTCTGATAAAGCTGGCCAGAGAATAGTCAGCAGCCACATAAGTGCTGCCGATAATCGCATCATTGATGTCGTTTTGATTTATCTCCGACAGGCACCGGCTCAAAATCCCGAAAAACACCCGGTTTTCCCGTCTGATGACAAATCCATAGTCAATATTCCCGGCATTCGTTATGTGAAGGTCATTGAGTTCATCAAACTGTTCCCGATACCGGTATAGTACGCTTCCACTGACGACTGCGCTGGTTACTTTTCCATCCCCCACTGCCTCAAGGCACTCTGACAGCGTATTATATTCCTGAAGTTCAGACTTTGGAAACATCTTCCGCACGATCTCCATCGCCGATGCCGGAAGGCGGACTATTCCAATACGTCTATAGGTATCATTGATGTGCTCATCCTTATAAGCTATTGCTATATTGTCCGAAGCAAACTTTCCTGTTCCGAAAAGTCCCTCCTGTTCTTCGTACCACAGGTCATTAAAGACAGGAAATGCCGCGTCAACATATCCCTCCTTCAATGCCTCTATCATTTCCAGGCTGCTGTCAAAGGGCATCAAATCGACCTTGCAGCCGGCGTACTCCTCCAATCTTTTTGCTGCAAGGACAACTACACCGGCCCATTGCCCCTGCTGCTTGTCGTATCCACTGTAGGGCAGATAATCCTGCAGACAGCCTATTCTGATCTTTCGGCTGTAGAGCCAGTCCTTCTCATCATCGTTTAATCCTTGCCTTATGTACTGCTTGCTCAGGTAGGCTTCATGGAGGCCCTTATCAAAAGACGGCCGGCTGGTGATTATTTCTTCCTGCGCCCTGTTCAGCTCCTCCAAAAGGTCAGGCCGGCTTTCCGTAACGCAAAGGTAGAGACTTGTTCCGCCAAAGTTAATGATACTCTTTACCCCATCCACCATATTGTAATCGAAGGATGCCAGCGCATCCAGCCGATGATGGCGAAACATTTCTATACGGGAAAAAGCAGTCCTAATGGGAATAATTTTGCAGTTTATTCTGTTCTCCGCCACAAAGTCCTTCAGAGCCAGCTCAATGTTGCTGTCTGCCTTCACCCCGATGCGCATGCCGGACAATGATTCGGGACTGCCCATGTTTGACACGCTCTGGTTCTCATGGACCAGAATATGGTATTCTTCCCGCCCCATCGGCAGTCTTGGAAACAAAATTCGAGAAGTTTCCTCTTGACGATATGGTACATTGCTCAATATGTCAATTTCTCCCCGGCTGAGCTTTTCCAGCATTTCATCCCAGCTGCCGTATACATACTGGTATTTCCAGCCGGTATGTCTGGCTATTTCCTGAATATACGCGTATGAATATCCACTCTTGTATTGGCCGTCGGAAAAGCCTGTCTGCATTGCATCGTTATCATCAAAATAACCGACCCGCACGATTTTTTCTTCTGTCCCGGCCGCCTCTGCGGCAAGAAGACCGCTGCCCGCTGAACAACAGGACAGCAGCGCAAAAAAAACAAACAACAAACAGACGGATAACCACCTGTTTGCTGTTAAACATTTCCCCTGCATCGGGTTTGTAAACACGATAGCACGCATAACGTCGCCTTCTTCAAAACCTTCGCCGTTGCTGTTTATTTACGCCGCTTACCCGGATGCCTGTAATTGCGGATAGGAATGTTTGCCACTACTGCCACGGCATCATCCTGCGTCTCAAGACCGATATCCATGGATTTTCTATCAACGTCCATGTATTTTGAGATTACCTGAAGTATTTCTTCCCGCATTTTTTCCATTACCTCGGGACTAATGCTGGCCCGATCATGAACCAGAACCACCTTCAATCTATCCCTGGCTATTTCATGGGAAGATTTTGACTTTCCGCCAAAGAGGCCGAAAAGAGAATCCAACATTACAATTTCCTCCTATCAGCGGCCGAAAAGCGCCTTCAGACGATCAAAAAAGCCTGGGCCGGACAACTCCATAAAAGGAATTGTCTCTCCCATAATACGCCCCACCAAATTACGGTATGCTTTGCCAGCCTGGGAGTTTTCATTCTCCACCACCGGAACACCGACATTGGCAGCATCAATAACTGCCGTGTCATCAGGGATGTGGCCTATTCGTTCTACTCCGAGAGTATCGTCAATATCTTCCATCGTAAGCATATCGCCCCTGGCGACGATCTCGGGACGAATACGGTTTACTACCAGCTTCACCTTTTTATCATCTGCCAGCAGCTTCCCAATGATCTTGTCGGCATCCCGGACGGCGGCTACCTCCGGCATAGTGATGACAATCGCCCAGTCAGCCCCCACTACAGCCGTCTGGAATCCCTGCTCGATACCGGCCGGGCAGTCGATAAGTATATAGTCAAAATCATCCCGCATATTCTTGATGAGTTCTGCCATCTGGGAGGGAGTAATAGCCGTCTTGTCTGCTATCTGACTGGTTGCCAGCAGAAACAGGTTCTCATATTTTTTATGACGGACCAGCGCCTGTCGATATCCTACCCGCTGCTGGATAACATCTACCAGTGTATAAACGATACGCCGCTCTAAACCCAGGAGCAGATCAAGATTTCGGAGACCGGTATCAGTATCAATTAATACCACCTTCTTACCCTTGGCTGCCAGTCCCATGCCGATATTGGCAGTGGTGGTAGTCTTGCCAACGCCGCCCTTTCCTGAGGTTACGACGATCACTTCACTCATTTGGACTCCTGCCTTTCTATTGTCTCAATAACGATTGAATTGTTCTTTATCTGCGCCCGTTCAGCTTTGCTGGGCTTTTCCATTCCCTCCGGCGACTGAGCGATTATATCAGCAATTCTTATCTGAACCGGCATAAGACAATCTGCAACAACAACCGCAGACCTGTCTCCGTATGCTCCGGCATGAACAAGTCCCTTGCAAATACCTCTGATATCAATAGAGCCTCCGGCGATTATCTCCGCTCCAGGATTCACATTACCCACAACGAGAATTCCTCCCCGGGAAATTATACTCTCGCCGCTTCTCACTGTCCGGTTGACAACCTTCATGGGAACTGCATCAGGTTCTGTCGCTGTTCCCAAAGGCTGCGGCGATCCATCTGCATTAAAAGGAAGTGCGTCTACCGATTGTCCGGAGAGGACAGTTCCCGACTCGGATATAGTCGGGGACGATACACCGCCCACCGCAGGGACTTGCCGGGCCACGGCCCTGGCACAGGCTGCCTGCCTTGCTCTCGTCTCCCGGAGCTCCGCCTCTGCATCTTCAACCCGGAAGAACACACCATGCTGTCGGAACAGCTTGGTAAACTTATCTTCCTCCGCTCTGGCAATAATCCCCGGCATCAAAAGAACCAGTGTTCCGCGGCGAAAAAATCTGCTACCCCATTCAGACTCCAGCTTGTCCCGAATCTCGTTGAGGACAGCTTCTATGTCTGCACCTGCGGCAATAGACAACTGAATACCTGCAGCGCTTCCCTTAAACTTTACAAGCTCTTCACTCATGGTAACAAACCCTTAATCTATTCTACTTGATGAAAGATTTCCTTCTTTTTTTCATTATAACAAAATAAAGAAAAGGTAACAAGTACGCATACACAGATAAAACAGCTATGTAATCAGCCCGACTTCCCCACCGGGCCCGATGGTTTCTCTACCGCCGAAGTTTTTGGCGCCGGCCCTGGCTTTTGCCTTGGCTGCGGAGCGGAGTGTGGTTTTGGCAAATGCTGCGGCTCATCTCCGCCGCTCCGTTTTCCATCGGCTTCTATCTTAGGAACATTCACCGCCGGTTGGTTTCCCGGTACTTCACCAGTATCCTGTATGCCCTGTTCAGAATTCCCTTCTCCACTTGTCACAGCAGCATTTCCACCTGCTTGGCCTGCCTTCCTGTCAGTCTTTTCGTCCGTCACCGTTTTTCCGCTTGGCTTAGCTTCCGACCAAGCTGGCGGGGGAGGAGATGTAAAAATCGCTGAGAGAATTTCCCGGCCTATAGGAACTGCCGAGCTGGCGCCAAAGCCACCCTGCTCAACAACTACCGCCACGACTACATTTGGATTTTCAGAAGGCCCGTAAGCAACAAACCAGCCATGATCACGTCCGTGAGGGTTCTCAGCTGTACCGGTCTTACCTGCTATATTCACCGGGAACCCGTAACCAAAGAAAGAGGATGCCGTTCCGTAATGGGTAACATCATTAAGGCTGCTCTGCACCAGTCTGATAATGTCTTGCGGTACATCCAGCTCATGGTCCAGGGTTGGACCATATTTTTTAACAAGGGTTCCGTCAACCGCTACGATTTTGTCCACCAGATATGGTCGGTAACATTTGCCGTCAGCTGCTATCTGGCCCATGACCATTGCTGCCTGAAGAGGAGTTACCAGATTAAAGCCTTGTCCGATTGCCGCGTCAAGGGTCTCTGAAACATACCATTCCTCATCAGAGACTTCTTCCTTGTATTTTTTGCTTGCCACAAGGCCTTCGCTCTCAAAGGGAAGGTTGATCCCGGTCTTTCGGCCAAGGCCAAACATACGGGAATATTTTTCCAGATTATCTATGCCCAGCCGGTATCCCATTTCATAAAAATAAATATTATCGGAATGGGCAATTGCCTCCGCAAAGTTTATCCAGCCCAGAGCTTCCCCGGCAGCATTTGTCTTTTCATCAATCCAGTACACACCCGTGTCCAGAATCTTTTCTTCCGGCGTTACCTTTCCTTCGGCAAGGGCCGCAATACCCGTAACAATTTTAAACGTGGAAGCAGGCGGGTATTCACCGCTGATAGCCTTGTTATCCATGGTGTAGAATGGGTTTTCAATTATTTCCTGCCAGTCCTTCTGACTTATGCCATTGATAAATTTATTGGGGTCAAAGGCAGGCCGGCTTACCATAGCCATCACTTCTCCCGTCTGGGGATTCATGACAACAGCCGCTGCACCCTGGGTCTCAAGGCGCGCCAACACCCTGTCTACTGCCCTTTCTGCTGCTTCCTGTATCCGCTTGTCCAAGGTCAGATATATATCATTGCCGGGGACAGCATCCTTACTGCCAAGTATCTGAACAGGTGTACCGCTTACATCGACCTCTACCTGCTGTCCGCCCCGGCTGCCCCTCAGTTCTTTATCGTAGAAACGCTCCAAGCCATATTTCCCGATAATATCGCCGATACGGTAATCCTGCCCTTTCCTGGCATCCAGCTCATCAGCGGAAATCTCTGCAACGTAGCCAATAGTATGGGCGGCCAGCTGATTATTGATATATTTCCTTATGGGCTGAACCTCAATGATAACGCCGGGGAACATATCCTTCTGCTCTTCGATGATTGAGATTATCTCCAGGCTCACATCATATTTAATGCGTATCGGGTCTACACCAACAGTATCGCCAATTCTTTCCTTTATATCCCTGGCTGGGACATTCAGGAGCTTTGCCAGTCTGTTCACTACAGCATCACTGACCGGAGAATTAAGCGGCAAAAGACTGACCGTAAAACCAGGCCTGTTTGAAACAAGGCTTTCCCCGTTACGGTCGTAAAAGAGACCTCTGGGCGCAGTATAGGGAATGACCCGAATTCTGTTACCGTCAGCCAGTCGGGAGTAATATTCTCCATTGTATACTTGAAGATATCCCGCCCTGATGATAAGCGCGAAGATTATCAGGATGACAACTATACCCAATACCCGTAGCCTGCCATCGAATTCGTTAATCACGACCTGCTCCTTATCTACAAATTAGGACACCCGCAGGTGTCCTGGCCAATATTCTTTATTTGGGAATCACATCATAATGATTCTCTAATATTTCTATGATTCCCTTGAACGCTGCTCCAGCCAAAATCTGTCGCAAAGCCATATAACCAGCCGGTGTACCGGAAGGGCGAACAGAAAATTAAACACCAGCTGGGGTAAAAGAATCTTCCCTGCCGTCGTATAGATTCCCGGCTTGTATCCCAGCAGATATACCATTCCGAAAATTACTCCGTATTGGACCGCCGTAGCGCCTAAAGAATTTATCAATGGCAAAACGGTCTGCTCCTTAAACACCCTGTTACTCAGAGAGCCGCAAACAAATGCAGCTGTCATCTTTGCCAGAGTATTTACTCCGAAGAAGCCACCGGTGATAATATCCTCCAAGATACCAAAACAAAAAGCAGAAAAAATTCCCAGTCGATTTCCCTGCAATATTGTGAAAGATACCGCAAAGAGCAGCAAAAAATCAGGCCCTACACCGCCAATGGCAAAAAAAGGCATCAATGAGGTTTCAAGTACAAACAGCCCGCCGATTACCGCGAGCCACACAACAAGCCGCTTCATGGCTGTCCACCGCTTATATTTTTGCCTTTGTCACTTCCATTTGCATTGGCCAGCGGGGTTATGGGCACCGACTCCCTCAAGGTAGTTATAACAGCCACATCCTCCAGCTGCTGAAGGTCAACAGCTGAATCAAGGACGGCATACTTCAGCAAACCGCCTGCATCGTTCTTCACCTCAGAAATCGTACCGACCACCAGCCCCTTTGGATAAATACCGCCAAAGCCGCTCGTTATGATCTTATCCCCCACCATAACATCAGCGTTACGGGGGATATTTACCATCCTGACCCGATAGATATCGGCTATGTCGCCCTGCACAATTCCCGCAATGCGGGACCGCTGATCCAAAACGGCCACCGCCGCCCGCGGGTCAGTTACCAGTTTAACCCGGCTGGAAACAGGGCCGACCTCGGTAACATGGCCTACAAGTCCATGTTGTGTTACCACCGGCATATTCTTCCGAATCCCGTCGCTGCTGCCTTGATTGACAGTAATAACACTTGTCCAGGTGGCCGCTTCTCGGCCGATAACGCTGCAAACAGCCAAATCAAACTGACCGGCGGAGTTCTTGTAATTAAGCATATCCCGCAGCCGGTGATTCTCTGCCTCATACTCTGCAGCCTTGCGATTCAGCTCCCGGAGCTCCCGCACCTCATTTCGAAGCATTTTATTCTGCTCATGAACAGTAAAAACATCCCACACATTCAATGTGATCTCACGGTACTTACCGCCCACCCAGGAAGCAGCCCTTTGAAAGGGAGCAAAGACCGTCAGCAAAGTCGGTGTGGTAAAAGGAAGTTCAAAGCGACCCTTATCGGCAAAAAACACGCTGCAAAATACACCAACGAATACGATTGCCAAAATGAGAGCGGCCCTTCCACTGTGGCCGTCGTTTTTGATTTTACTCATCGTTTCAAAGATATCCAGTTATAATACCATTGCTTGTGAAAATGCCACAGGCATTTTCCCTTCTCCTTGCATAGAGCGACGATGGAGATATGAGCCCCACCAACCATGTCATTTAATGCACAATCCGCCACCTATGACCTTACAGCGGGGGACATCCTTTAATCGCCATTACTGACGAATTTTCTTTGCCGTCATAACAACCCGCTTCAGGAGATCAATATTCTCCAATGCACGGCCTGTACCCTGCCCCACGCAGGAAAGAGCATCCTCCGATACCAAAACCGGCATACCGGTCTCATGGCTGAGGAGACGGTCAAAATTTGTCAAAAGGGCGCCGCCGCCGGTCATCATTATGCCATGATCCATGACATCGGCTGCCAGTTCAGGCGGAGTTTTCTCCAAGGTCCCCTTGACTGCGTCAATAATCTTATAAATTGGCTCATCAAGAGCCTCGCGAACCTCGCTGGCATGGATTGTAAGGTTCTTCGGCAAACCGGTTACCAAATCCCGGCCCCTGATATCCATGGTCTTGTCATTATTGGGATCTACTATGGCCGCCCCGATTGTAACCTTTATTTCCTCTGCGGTACGGTCGCCAATCATCAGATTATACTTCCGCTTTATATACTGCACGATGGATGAGTCAAGCTCATCACCACCAATGCGGATAGACCGGCTGGTGACAATGCCCCCCAGGGAAATCACCGCGATTTCCGTAGTACCTCCGCCAATATCTACAACCATACTTCCGGTAGCGTCTTCCACCGGAAGGCCGGCACCGATGGCCGCTGCCATCGGCTCCTCGATGAGATAAGCCTCGCGGGCGCCAGCCTGCTGAGCCGCATCGATAACGGCTCGCTTTTCCACCTCGGTAACGCCGGAGGGAACGCCCACAACAACCCGGGGACGAATAAAAGAGCGGGTATTCATCGCCTTGCGGATGAAGTACTTGAGCATTGCCTGAGTGACATCAAAATCGGCAATGACTCCGTCCTTCATGGGACGGATTGCCCGAATGCTGCCGGGAGTGCGGCCGATCATTCGCTTGGCTTCTTCTCCTACGGCCAGTACCTCCCCATTTTCACTTTTAATAGCAACAACGGAGGGTTCCCTGAGAACAATCCCCTTTCCCTTCACATGAACCAGCGTATTCGCCGTTCCCAAATCTATACCCATATCATGAGAAAGTGCGTCAAACAGACTCCACATTTCAATATACTCCTTCCAATCCTAAAAATTTTACCACATAGTTTACTATTTTTTCTCCTGCTCCGCAATGATAAATCAATCTTTACTGCGCAGGCTTCCTTTCAAGTCTTAATCATTCCCTCATCCCGCAGTGATAAATACTTCTCTCCGGAAACTATTATATGATCCGTCAGGGGAATCATCATTATTTTCCCGGCCTCAGTCAGTCTTTTTGTCAATAAAAGATCATCACTGCTTGGCTTCACATCTCCCGAGGGATGGTTGTGGGCCACCAAAAAAGAGGACGCTGCCGCCTTGACAACCTCTCTCATAACTTCCCGGGGATGGGCTATGGTCATATTCACGGTGCCATGGCTGATACGTTTACAGCTCAGGGGATGCAGCTGGGAATCAAGGGACAGCACCAGAAAATTCTCCACCGCCAGGTCCAGCTCAGCAAACCGCTGCTGAAAATAGCCTGCCGCATCTGCCGGAGATTGAACCTTTACCGGAAGGTTTGCAGGACGAATTGAACGCTTGCCCAGCTCCAACGCCGCCAACAGCTTCGTGGCCTTAGCTTCACCCAGGCCATGAAGCTTCTTAAGCTCTCCAAAGCCCATCCTGGCCAAACCTGTCAATCCATCAGTCCCTTGCTCGTTTATAATAATCTGGGCCAGCTCAGGTACCGAGTATCTGCTGGTACCAGAACCCAGCAGAATAGCCAGAAGCTCCGCATCCGTCAGCCCCTCAGCCCCTTTACGGATCAATTTCTCCCGAGGCATTTCCTGCAACGGCATATCGGATATCTTAATCCCCATAAAGGTTGATCCCATTCTTTTCTGCCAGGGCGACAACCGAATGTACCGGCAGACCTATTACATTGGCGGCTGACCCTTCTATCCTGTCCACGAAGGCCATTGCCCGTCCCT
>CAJTSO010000010.1:0-20757 GCA_910579115.1 uncultured Selenomonadaceae bacterium | reverse complement strand
CGGCATAGGCTCCCGCCTTGCCTGACCACTCACCACTGGCTATATATCGGTCTAGGGCCTCCCGGGAAACAGCCAAGAAGTGAACGCTTGTCTTTTCTACAGCTATAAATTCCTGCCCTCCTTTAAGAAAGCAAATACCAGTATACACTGAATGGACCTTTTCTGATAATGCCCTCAGCATTTCCCTGGCTTCAATCTCATCTTTCGGTTTGCCGAAAATGCGAACCGCTTTTCTTTCACCATTCTGTTCCAGGGCTACTATTGTATCTGCACCAAGTACCGGCAGTCCCTTCAAATCATCGTTGTCGTTATATTTGCCCCAAGCGATAGCTTCTGCTACCGCACTCGCCTTTCGACGGGCATTTTCCTGCACAATGGCAGCCGGTGTACCGCTAACCGTTTCCAAAGTATCCTCCGTTATTACCCTGTGCCCGATACCGGCTGCCGTAAGCAGCTCAGTTCGCCGGGGAGAGGAAGATGCCAGTATTATCATTACCCAGACCTCTTACTGGTTAAAGCCCATTACAACAGCCTTTAACCGTTAAACGCTCATTATGAAGAAAATTGCTGTAGAAATTTCCTGAAAAACTGCATTATGAAAGCGGCACCGTTGAATGCAGATTGAACCAAGCGACATTTTTAGTCGTTATTATTCTTAATCTGTCTTCTGATTTTGGCCGCTTCACCAGCCAGAGTCTTTGCTTCCTTCTGACTGTTCAGCGCAACGCTGATGGTCTCTCCCTTCTTATCCACCAGCCACTCCCCATAGGCTTTGGCGTAGGCTATATTCTCTTTGGCAATTCTTAAATAGAGATTATGCAGGGTATGGACCTCATCCGGAGCGCTTATAGCTTCAAGCGCCGCTAGGCGTACCTGCCAGTCCTTCAGCAAATTATCTTCCACTAAAAGGCGGAGCTTTTCCCGGGTAGCCGGTTCACCGAGATTACCCGAGGCCAGAGTCTGGGACATTTGCCGCTCAATGTCAACGATTCTTTTATCATGGGCTTCATTGAGGGTATCGATTTTCTTCAGATATGAACCAATTTTCTCGTGGCGCTTTGATGCCATAAGGGAAAGAAAATCCGCCAGATTTTCAATAGAAGTGAGCCGGTAAGTCCCATCCTTATCAGGAACCAGCTTCAGCTCCAGCTGGAACTCAGTTTCCACTGCCTGCTGATAAATATCCACCTTGGCGATGGCATATTTCTCGCCATTTTCCTCGCGATCAACTACGGATTTTATCCCTCTGTATTCAACGATATCAAGACCAAGTCTGCGAATCAGTACCGCCGAATCGATGCTGATATTGTCCTTTGCGTCATCTCCGGCGAAGCTGCCCGTCCGGATAAACCGGTTTATCATCCCGTCCACGCTTTGTTTCAGGGGAGAACGGAAAACCTTCACAAACTCCAGGACGGATTTTTTCATGTCGCCTTTAAGGGTGCTGCCATCGTCAAGCATCCCCGCCGACACATCATCGGTGACCTTTTCAATGAATGATTCCCTGTCGTAATAATACTGGAATTCACTGACATCATGCGCCTTCAAGGAGGACTCAATCTTCTTCATGGCGTAGTCGGCCGTTTTAATATGGTAACCAAAATACCAGTAAACTCCCGCCGCCGCAACAGCCATAATCACTACAAAGACAGCCGCCAGTTTCATTTTTGTGGCCGATGACAGCCTTATCATGATTTTCAACCTCCATGTTCAAATAGAAATTATCAAAAATTCCAGCACCCTAATTTGTAATTATGCCCCCGATTCGGGAAATTTTCAAGTCTTTTACGGCGGCAAATAAAAATAACAGCTGATTTACCCACAGAGATAAACCAGCTGTCCCATGTGCCATCATTCGCAGCCTATTCGCACATTGCTCTCAGCTCATTTTCATCGATTATCTCTACGCCGAGAGTCTGTGCTTTGATCAGTTTACTGCCGGCATCTTCCCCGGCCAGCAGATAGTTTGTCTTCCTGGAAATGGAACCGGAAACCCTGCCGCCCTTTTCCTCGATGAATTCTGCCGCTTCATCTCTGGACATGGCAGGCAGCTTTCCGGTAATGACAAAGGTCAGCCCCCTGAGCGGCAGTCCGGTATTATCATCACCTGTTGCCGCTTCCTTCCCGTCAATGGCCATCTTCAGTCCCAGCTCCGCCAGTTCAGCTATGAGCTGACGGCTCTCAGTCCGCTGGAAATATTCGGCCATGGCAGCGGCAGTCACCTCTCCGATATCCTTTACCTGGGAAAGGGTTTCCTTCGTGGCCTCCATCAGGCTTCGTATGTCTTTAAAGCGCTTCATTACAGATTTAGCCGTTGTCTTGCCGATGCCGTTTATTCCCAGACCAGTCAACAGCCTCCACGGTTCATTGCCCTTTGCTTTCTCAATGGCCGACAACACTTTGTCGGTACCCTTCTCCTTGCCCAGTATTCCCTTTTCGATGAGCCTGTCACGATGTCTGCTAAGCCGGAAAAGATCAGCAATATTCTTCACGTATCCGCCCTTTACCAGGCCAACGACGGCGCTTTCCCCGATGCCCTTTATGTCCATTGCCTCCCGGCTGCAGAAGTATATGATGTGGCGTTCCTGCTGGGCCGGACAGGAGGGATTTGTACAACGGACATCGGCTGTACCGGGCTCACGGGTCACAAGGCTGCCGCAGGCCGGGCAGATATCACTTATGATGAAGGGAGCGCTGACCGCCGGACGCTTTTCCCTGACTACGGAACGGATCTTGGGTATTATCTCTCCCGACTTATAGACCCGCACCGTATCGCCGATCCGGATATCCAGCTGGTCGATGAAGTCCTGGTTGTGGAGAGTTGCCCGATTCACCTTTGTTCCGCAAAGCTGAATCGTGTCAAACACGGCGGTGGGAGCAATTCTGCCGGTACGGCCCACCGACAGCTCAATGTCCCTGACTACAGTTTCCTTTTCCTCCGGCGGGTACTTATAGGCTACCGCCCAGCGCGGCACCTTTGCCGTAGCGCCGATAGTTTCCCGATCTGCCAAATCGTTCAGTTTGACCACAGCGCCATCAATATCGTAGGCCAGCTCGGAACGGGACGCACCTATTGTCTGAATAGCTTCCCATACCTGGTCGGCAGTCCGGCAAATCTTATAGCCGTGAATGACGGTTATTCCCTGTTCCTTCATAAATTCGTAAGCGTCTGTATGAGTGGCAAATTCCCTGCCCCTGACCGCCTGCAAATTAAATACGAACAATGACAGATGGCGTTCTTTGGTAACGCGGCTGTCAAGCTGCCGCAGAGTTCCGGCTGCGCAGTTTCGGGGATTGGCAAACTGCTTCAGCCCCAAAAGCTCCTGCCGGTCGTTTGTACGCTCAAAGGCGGCTCTTGTCATATAGACTTCGCCCCTGATTTCCAAATACTCGGGTCCATCCTTCAGGGCCTCCACCACATCTTCAATCACCCGGGCATTTTCTGTAACATCCTCCCCCATGGTAACGCCATCGCCTCTTGTCAAAGCAGTAACCAGCTGACCCTTTTCGTAGCGGAGAGCCAGAGAAAGCCCATCGATCTTCTCTTCCACGACAAATTCCGGTTCACTTATACCCAGCTCTTCCACATACCCCTGAATGCGGGCGACAAAATCCCGGATCTCACCTTCGGAAAAAACATCCTCAAGGGACAGCATGGGAACATCGTGGGCAACCAGTACCCCCGCCTCACGCTTGGCCGTCCCCCCTACCCTCTGGGTGGGAGAGTCGTCCGTTATCAACTCCGGATACTCCTGCTCAATTGCCTTTAGCCGAAGCATCAGCCGGTCGTATTCATAGTCGCTTATCTCCGGGTCATCCAGATTGTAGTACCGGTTATTGTGATAGCGTATTTCCTTACGGAGAGCGATAAGCTCTGCCTTTATTTCCTTTATTGCTTCCATAGTTCAGACCTTCTGTATGGGCGCATATTTTACCAGCAGCTTCTTTACCCCTGTATCCGGAAAGGCCACCGTCAGCTCCGCCTCCTGCCCTGTGCCCTTGACGCTGACGACCGTGCCGGTTCCCCAAAGATTGTGCTTTGCCTTATCCCCGGCCTGCCAAATTTTCTCTGCATCAGGCTTGATCAGGGGCCTGGCTGAAAAAGCTTTCGGCACCCCCGGCGTCCCGGGACGGCGATCAGCGTATTCACTGCTGATGAAGTTGCTGCCGTGGTTCCCTCCCGTGTGGTATTCGGTTTTCCCCCGGCGATTCATAGCGTCAAGGATACTGCTTGCGCTGCCAGTCATTGAACTTTGTCGAGTTTGAGGACGGGAACCGCTCTGGGCTCCGTAATAAGACTGTCCATACTCGCCCCGGGAGGGAAGATTCTGGCCAAATCTTTCGCCGCCGTACGGCTCACGGCGGTTAAAAGCTCCCACCCGTCTGGCGCTGATGGCCTCCACACAGATGTCAGGGATCTCCGCCATAAACCTTGAGGGAGGATTGTAGGAGGTCCGGCCGAAAAGCATTCTCTGTCCGGCGTGGGTTAGATAAAGCTTTTTCTTGGCCCTGGTTATCCCCACATAACAGGCCCGCCTCTCTTCCTCCAGCTTGTCCTCCTCCAACAGGGAATTAGCATGGGGGAATATCCCCTCCTCCATGCCGGCCATAAAGACCACCGGAAATTCCAGCCCTTTTGCCGCATGAAGGGTCATCAGGGTGACCCTGTCCTCCTCCATATTGGCCGTATCCAGATCCGAGATCAGCGACACATGACTCAGGAATCCCTCCAGCTCCGGCTCATCGGTGTCCTGTGACTGGGCCTCGTAATCCTTGGCCACTGATATGAATTCCTTCAGGTTCTCTATGCGGGACTCGCTTTCCACGGATTCATCTTTTTCAAGCTCCTGAATATAGCCGGAGGAATCAAGGACTTCCTGAATAAACTCCGAAAGGGGCAGCTCGTTCATAGATCCAATAAGGTCAAATACCTTGCCGGAAAACTCATCAAAGGTCTTCCTCGCCTTACCGGATACTCCCGCTTCCGCCAAAAGCTCATCGCTGCTGATAACGTCAAACAGGGCAAGACCTTCGTTCAGAGCATAGTCCGCCACCTTGCCCATGGTAGTTTCCCCGATACCGCGCCTGGGCACATTGATTATCCGCCGGAGGCTTACGTCATCCGCCGGATTGAAAATCACCCTGAGATACGCCAGGAGATCCTTTATCTCCTTCCGGTCGTAGAACCGCAGCCCCCCCACCATAGTATAGGCCATACCCGCCTTCAGGAAGCCTTCTTCGATTACCCGGGACTGAGCATTGGTGCGGTAAAGCACCGCCATATCCCCGTAGGGTACTCGGAACAGGGAATGCTGTCTCGTTATCTCACGAATTATAAAGCTCGCCTCATCCCGCTCATCAACCGCTTTATAGGCGGTAATCTTTTCTCCCCCGGTATTTTCCGTCCACAGCTTTTTCGGCTTCCTCGTTTCGTTATTGGCAATAACGGCGTTTGCCGCCTCCAAAATTATCTTGGTGGAGCGGTAGTTCTGCTCCAGCAGGATCACTTTTGCCTCCCGATAATCCTTCTCAAAGCCAAGAATATTCTGCATGTCCGCTCCCCGCCAGCCGTATATTGACTGATCTGAATCGCCAACGACACAGATGTTGCGGGCGGGGCCCACCAGACTTCTGGTTATTCTGTACTGGGCCCCGTTTGTATCCTGATACTCATCGATCAAAATATACTGGTACCGTTCCTGGTATCGCTCCCGCACTTCTTTGTTATTCTTCAGAAGGTCTACGGTAACCATCAGAAGATCGTCGAAGTCCATGGCGTTGTTCTTCTTCAGCTTCTCCTGATAGAGCTCGTACACCTCAGATATTTTTTTCTGATGAAAGTTTACCGCTGCATTCCCCATGGCTCCGGGGCTCATCAATCGGTTCTTTGCTCCGGAAATAGCGCCCTTTACATCTCTGGGACGGTATTGCTTATCATCAAGGTTCATTTCCTTCAGGCACTGCCTGATAAGGGTGGCTGCATCGGTCTCGTCGTAGATAACGAAATTCCGCTGGTACCCGGCAAGGTTATCCGCCTCAAGCCGCAGCAGTCTGGCGCAAAAGGAATGAAAGGTTCCCAGCCAGACATTTTTGGCCATTGGCCCAATGAGCTTTTCCGTACGCTCCTTCATTTCAGCCGCCGCTTTATTGGTAAAGGTAATAGCCAAAATCCGGTAGGGGGGGACTCCGTGGGCCAGAAGATTGGCGATCCTCGACACCAGCACCTTCGTCTTTCCACTGCCGGCGCCGGCCATGATCAGCAGCGGTCCCTCAAGGCATTCCACTGCTTCCCGCTGTCTGGGGTTTAATCCCCGGACAATCTGCTCAATGCTATCCATAATATATCCTTACACTGTATCCTCGACAGCAACTATGCCTGCTGCAACTTTAGCGATTTACTCCAGGTTTTTTCAGCTTTACCAAGGAAGCCTTTACAGGCCAAGCTCCCCTTTTGAAAAGGGCGGGCAGGTGTTTTCGGTAGTACAGATTACCGCCGCCGCGATCTTCGCTCCCATGGCGCAGGACTCCGCCATGGTTTTACCCGCCGTAAGCCCCATGGCTGCCCCGGCAAAAAACGCGTCCCCGGCCCCGGTGGTGTCCACCACAGCTACCTTCTCCGCTCCGCAGACCCCGTGATTTCCGTTGCTCTCGGCATAGGCAGCGCCTTTGTCGGCCATGGTAACGATCATCGACTTCATGCCCTCGGATTTTATATTTTCAGCGAGGAACTCAGCCATTTCCTCCGGAGCTGCTCCATCAAAATTTTTATCGAAGAAAATACCCGCTTCCTGCTGGTTGCAGACAAAACATTCACATTGCCGGATGTATTCCCTCAGTTCCAAGGCAATGTTAATGTTGGAAATCAGGGCATAGACCTTCTTGCCATACTGTTTGGCAAACCGGAAAGTCTCGGCCACAACCGCCCTGTTTATATCGATCTCCAAAAGGACGCTGTCGCAGTCCTTGAAGATTTCTTCCCCGTGCCGCTGAATTATTTCCGCCAGCGGCTGATAATCCGGCCGCTTTGACAGGCTGGCTACCACCTCGCCGGTGTGATCAAAAATCGCCAGCCAGGTACCCATGCCATCGGGAGTCGTCCCAATATATTTCGTATTGATCCCCTCTGCCTCCAGCCGGGAGACTACCGACAAGGAGGAACCGCTGTTATCAACCAGGCTTAAAAATGTGGGATGGAAGCCGGCTCGTGCGATATTCTCTGCCACATTGCGGGAAACTCCCCCGTGTACCTCCTCAATCCTTCCGGCATTTCTTCCACCCGGAACGTAAACATCCGCGGGAAATCCCTTTATATCCACAAAAATCGTGCCCACCACTACCATGTTCATCTGCTTTTTCTTCCTCTCTGCTCTGGATATTTCGTCTCTTCTCTCACCCGAATCCTACAAAAACGGACGCCCGAGCAAAACGCGGGCGCCCGGCGGCGCAGTCTCTATATAAAGCCTTATCCCTTCAATGCCTTTCCTGCCTCAGTAAGGGATGGAACGATCTGCTTCTTGCGGCTCATGACACCAGGCAGATAGACCGAATCCCCGCTGGCATCCTTTTTGAAAGCCAGCCCGATAAGGTCCCTGGGCTCGCCCACATATAGGAGCTCCGTACCTTCCTTAATGATATCGGTTACCATCAGCATGACCATGCTGTAGCCTTCTTCTCCGGCGACCTTCGCCATAGCCTCAGTAATTTCAGCCTTTTTAGCCAACACTTCAGCCGTGTCCATTACTGAAATCTGCCCAATAAGCATCCGGCGACCGCCAATGCTGAATTCCTTGCTGTCATTTTTGGCTATTTCGCTGGCTGGCAGCGCAGAAACAGAAGAACCGGCCTTCAACATATTCATGCCATACTCATTTATATCCACACCGGCAATAGGAGCCAGCTTTTCCGCCATCCGGCGGTCACGGTCAGTAGTGGTCGGAGACTTAAACAGGACGGTATCGCTGATAATCGCCGACAAAAGGAGCCCGGCTGTATCCTCAGGAATATCGACTCCGTTTTCCATGTACATACCGGTAATGATCGTGGCCGTGCAACCAACCGGCTCCTCACGGGTATAAATCGGGTCTGCTGTTGTAATGCCACCCAGGCGGTGATGATCTATGATCTCAATGATCCGACCGTTGTCAATTCCCTCAACCGCCTGTGCCAGCTCGTTATGATCCACCAGTATGAGCCTGGTCTTTTCCGGAACGAGGAACTGGTCACGGCTAATTACCCCCACCAAATCATCCCCATCAAGGACCGGATAATTTCTGAAGCGCTTCTCCTCCATGGTGCCGATAATATTTGTCACCAGCTCATCGGCTCTGAAGCACAGGGGCTGCTTCTGCATAATACGGTTGACCGGCATACACTGGTTTATAATCCTGGCGGTGGTGTAGGTATCATACTCGGTGGTTACAATACAGATACCTGCCTGACGGGCAGCTTCCTGAATTCCCGGGGAAACATGACCATCACCGGTCATGATAATACAGGCAACCTTGTTTTCAATCGCATCTCTCATTACCTGGTCACGGCCGTCTCCGACGATGATAATATCGCCTTCCTTGATGCCGAATTTCAAAACAGCCTGAGAACTGGAGGTAATAATAATGCGTCCTTTAATAATGAGCCCCGAATCACGGCCAACCAGCACAGTCCCGTCAGTTGCCTGGACGATCGCACCAAAGGTAACGTCAATATCAGACAAATCGACGAGGCTTATCTCCTGGAAGTAGCGCTTCGCCAGGTCACTTACGGAAACAATGCCCGCCAGCTTCTCCTGATTGTTTACAACCACCACCGAACGGAGGTTGTTGTTGTTCATCACCTTACCAAGTCTCCGGAGGCTGTCCTGCTCGGAAATGGTAGCGCTGATCGGCAGCATTACATCCTGTACCCGGGGATATATATCATGAAGAAGATGGGGCAGGTCTACCCGGAATGTTTCCAGAGCATACCTGGTTTCCGCGTTGACCTCTCCTGCCCGGGCCGCAACGACATCCTCTACCCCCAGCGCCTGCTTCAGACGGGCATACGCAATGGCAGAACAGATAGAATCGGTGTCCGGATTGCGGTGACCGATGACGTAAATTGGTTTCTTTTCCGGCATTTTTTATCCTCCTGTTTTCAAATCCTTACCACATCCACACAGCAAGGCAGATTATCCTGTAGCTCATTATATTACATTTCCATATTTTTGCAATATTTAGAGAGTGGCCGTGTCAAAGATGAGGGTCACCGGTCCATCGTTTACCGATGACACCTGCATATCCGCCCCGAACGCTCCGTGTTCAGGTATAAACCCGGCCTTCTCACAGGCCGCCAGAAAATATTCATAGAGAGGCTCGGCCAAGGCCGGCGGCGCCGCATGGGAAAATCCGGGACGGCGGCTCTTCAGATCCGCATACAGGGTAAACTGTGATACTACCAGCAGTCTCCCGCCCACCTGATCAAGAGCCAGGTTCATCTTGTCATTCTCATCAGTAAAAACCCGCAGATGGATTATTTTATCAACCAGCCGGTCGGCTTCTTTTTCCGTATCTTCAGGGCCAACTCCCAGGAGAACGAGAAACCCTTTTTCGATAGCGCCTGCCACCTGCCCGTCAATAGTAACGGAGGCAGAGGCTACACGAGTTACAATCGCGCGCATAGCATCATCCCATTTCAGATAATCAGATAAACTTGTTTCCCGCCAAAAGCCGCGGGAGGGACACAACAGCCTGGCAACTTTATACCTTATATGCCGCACTGTTTCCTGAAAAACAAAGAACTGGAAAAATATCAGCTTATTTTCCCAGTCCTTCCAAAGACAGACAAAACAGCAAGCAGAGATGTTTCTCAGGAATAATAATTCACGCCGGCCTCAAAGAGATGCTGATCCTTTTCACCGGGTACATTTATTGCCACATAATCGCCAATGCGCTCAGAGTGTCCCATCTTGCCCAGGATGCGTCCGTCAGGGCTGGTAATCCCCTCAATGGCATTTACTGACCCATTGGGGTTGAAATCTATATCCAACGATGGATTCCCCACATCATTGACATACTGAGTCGCGATCTGCCCCCGGATACGAAGTCCGGCGATCACTTCATGGTCAGCAAAAAAACGGCCTTCACCATGGGAAACAGCGATTGTGTGCATTTCGCCAACATTCACATTGTTGAACCAGGGAGACAGATTGGAAACCACCCTGGTCTGTACCATCGTTGATACATGGCGGCCAATCTGGTTTGTTGTCAGCGTGGGGGAATTGGGCGCCAGGTCACGAATTTCCCCATAGGGAACCAGTCCCAGCTTAATGAGCGCCTGGAAACCATTGCAGATACCGAGAATAAGACCATCCTGACGGGTGAGGAGCCGCATGACCGCTTCCGACAGGCGCGGATTTCTAAACATGGCAACGATAAACTTGCCGGAGCCATCAGGCTCGTCACCACCGGAAAAGCCGCCGGGGAACACCAGCATCTGGGACTTTCTGAGCTCCTTTTCCAAAGTCTCAATGGTTTCCTCAATAGCCGCCGGAGTGAGATTGCGGACAATTACAGTATGGGGATCTGCACCAGCCCGGGCAAAAGCGCGGGCTGTATCGTACTCGCAGTTTGTTCCCGGGAATACCGGTATTACCACCCGCGGTTTAGCCACCGGGGCATAGCGGGAAACCCGGTTTCCCTTAGTATAAAGCACAGAGGAATTGATATTTCCCATAACCCTGGCCTGAGTGGGGAAAATGCTTTCCAACGGCTCAGTCCAGGCAGCCTGAATTTCCTGAAGGGTAACAACCATTCTGCCATTTACGACACTCGGTACCACAGTAGTCTCACCGATCACCTTGCAATCACAGCCAGCCAGCTCCGGGTTCAGATTGCTGCCAACGGCTGCCTCAAACACGATCGCCCCGTAATTAGGGAGATAGAGATCATTGTCACTCATGTACTCGGCAAAGCGGAAGCCTATTCCATTTCCCAGGCACATCTTAGAGACAGTGGCGGCCAGTCCGCCAACCTTCACCGTAGCCGCCGAGAGGATTTTGTGTCCTCTCATCAACTCATTGAGCTTGGCATAGGCCTTCTGATAGCGGGCAAAAACCGGCATATCCTTAGTATCCTTCGGCGCCGTAAACATATAGACAGTGCTTCCGGGATACTTAAACTCAGAGGATACCGCCTGGGAAGCCGGTAATACTCCAACCGCAAAAGCCGCCAGAGAAGGCGGCACCTTCAGATCCATGAAGGTGCCGGACATGGAATCCTTACCGCCGATAGCCGGGATCCCCAGCTCATGCTGAGCCCAAAGCGCCCCCAGCAATGCAGCAAAAGGTTTGCCCCAGGCAGTTGGCTCCTTACCGAGATTTTCAAAAAACTCCTGCAAAGTGAGGCGAAGCTTGTCGGCAGGCGCCCCCATAGCCACCATCTTTGCCGTTGCCTCCACAATTGCGTATACGGCGCCGTGGAAGGGACTCCAGCTCATAAGATAGGGATTGAAGCCAAAGGCCATAGCGGTTGCGATTCCAGTTTCCCCATAAGTTACCGGCAGCTTGGCTACCATACCTTCAGCTGGAGACAGCTGATTCTTGCCGCCAAAGGGCATTATTACGGTAGCGGCGCCAATAGAGGAGTCAAATCTCTCTACCAGACCCTTTTGGCTGCAAACATTCAAATCTGTAAGATTCTTCAGCCAGGCCTCATCCGCCTTTGACTCCTCTTCAACCGCCCTGGGCAGCTTGAGCAGATAACGGTTTTTGCCGGAAACGGAAGCTACCCGGACACTTACATGCTGACGTACACCATTTGTATCAAGGAAAGCCCGGCTGAGATTGACAATGCAACGGCCTCTCCAGCGCATAACAAGCCGGGGAACATTAGTGACTACCGCAACGACGGTTGCCTCAAGGTTTTCTTCCTCAGCAAAGGCTACGAATTTGTCCAGGTTGTCAGCCGCAACGACGACAGCCATGCGCTCCTGGGATTCAGAAATAGCCAGCTCGGTACCGTCAAGCCCCTCGTATTTCTTCGGAACCGCGTCAAGATTTATCATCAGACCGTCAGTCAGCTCACCGATTGCGACGGCAACGCCGCCGGCGCCAAAATCATTACAACGCTTGATCATGCGGCTGACGGCTCGATTGCGGAACAAGCGCTGAATTTTGCGCTCCGTTGGCGGATTGCCCTTTTGAACCTCAGCTCCAGCCTCGAACAATGAAGTCTCAGTGTGCCCTTTCGAGGAACCCGTTGCTCCGCCAATTCCATCGCGGCCGGTACGGCCGCCTACCAAAACGACGAGATCGCCAGCCACCGGGGCCTCGCGGACAACATTCAGGCGGGGAGCCGCCGCAATGACCGCGCCGATCTCCAAACGCTTAGCCACAAAGCCCGGATGATAGACCTCTGCTACCTGCCCGGTAGCGAGGCCCACCTGATTACCATAGGAGCTGTAGCCGGCCGCGGCCCCCTGAGTAATTTTTTTCTGGGGCAGTTTGCCAGGCAGAGCAGCCTCCACTATAGTACGGGGATCCGCTGCGCCGGTAACTCTCATGGCTTGGTATACATAGGTACGGCCAGACAACGGGTCGCGGATTGCTCCGCCCAGACAGGTGGCTGCCCCGCCAAAAGGCTCAATCTCGGTGGGATGGTTGTGGGTCTCGTTCTTAAACATCACGAGCCACTCTTCAACCCGTCCATTTACTTCAGCCGGAACTACAATGCTACAGGCGTTTATTTCATCAGAAACGTCGAGATCATCCAGCAGACCTTCCCGCTTCAGCTCCTTCATCCCCATGACGGCAATGTCCATGAGGGTTACATCCCGCCTCTCGCCTCCATAGACATTCCGGCGGTCCTCCAGATACTTATCGTAAGCCTTGGCAATGACATCGGATGCAAAGCCATTTTCAACCTCTACCTTATCAATGGCCGTAGTAAAGGTCGTATGACGGCAGTGGTCAGACCAGTATGTATCCAGCACCTTAATTTCGGTAATAGTCGGCTGACGCTTTTCCTCATCACGGAAATATTGCTGACAGAAAGCAAGATCCTCAAAGCTCATGGCCAGACCACGGGAGGACAAAAACTCCTTCAACTGCTCTTCAGAAAAGGATGTAAATCCATCCAGTACCTCAACATCAGCCGGTTCAACCGTCTCCATTATCAATGTTTCCGGCTTCTCAAGTGCCGCCTCGCGACTCTCAATCCGATTGATGAGATACCCCTTTATCTTCCCGAGAGCCTCACTGTCAACATTGCCAACCAGCCCATAGACCCGGGCAGTGCGGATCTCCGGCCGTTCTACCTGAGTGATCAGCTGTATACACTGGGCCGCCGAGTCCGCCCGCTGGTCATACTGACCCGGCAGATATTCAACGGCAAATACCTGTCCCCTGATAGCCGGCAATGTCTCCTCATAGATTACGTCTACCGGCGCCTCGGCAAATACAACATTCTTTACAGCCCTGTACTGCTCATCGGTAAGCCCTTCGACATCGTAGCGCTGAAAAATTCGCACTGCCTTCAAATCCAGGAGACGAAATGTCTCGATCAGGTCGGCGCAAAGCTGCTGGGCCTGGATATCAAAGAACCCCTGCCGCTTTTCTACAAATAGTCTTCTGACTGACATTGCTAGAAATTCCTCCCTATTATCGTTCCATCAGATACTTGGCATCGGCCTTGATTACCACCTTCATCACCCTGGACGGCTCCGTTCCGTACCGGACACAGGGCCGATGGACATCGTCGGTAGAAATGACAACCAGTGTGCCAGCTTCTACCACAACGTAGCTTTCCGGTTCCAGTTCCTTATAGAAGGTCACGTCATTGTCCTTGTCGTAATCCCCGATTTTCTCAATATTTGGACAATAAGGACACCAGCCAATCTGCTCTACGCCCTCCACCATATAAACTACATCCACATAACGTTCATGCTTTTCCGCCTTACACTCCTCCACCGGCTTGGAGTCATAATATTGGATACGGGCAAAAATATTATCCCCATCGATGGGGTAATCCTCTCCCTCAACCAGTTTTTTGAAATCAAAGGTCTCAAGAAATTTTATAATTTTTTCCATCGCCTGAGTTCTCGGCAGCATATTATCGTAAATCGTCTTCATGGTTGTAACATACATTGCGTTTCCTCCTCACTTTTTAGGAGAAAAAATCTCCTTGCATTCATGGCACTGCTATGTTATATTCTATCTAAAATACATCGGATATGCAATGACCGAAACAAGCATTTTCAGACTTTTTCAGAGAAACGGTGGATGGTGAGAACCGTTAAGGAGAAAATGCGGGCCCCTCGGGAGCATGTGGGAGAGATCTCACCGTTGGCCGCGCTGAGGCCCTTGAGTGGATGGCTGTTGAAGCCGTCTGACAAAGGTGGTACCGCGGGTTGACCTCGTCCTTTACAGGGCGGGGATTTTTATTTTGGAGGAAAAATAATGACTGAACTGCTTGAACTTCTTGAAACGGACGCGCGCCGTCCGGTAAACGAGCTGGCTTCTATCCTGAAACGCAGCGAATACGAGGTGGAAAAGGAAATTGCCCAGCTGGAAAAGGACCAGGTCATCCTTGGCTACAACACCATCATCGACCGGGAAAAGGTTGGCGACGGCGGCGTTACCGCCGTCATTGAAGTAAACCTCACCCCGGAACGGGAGGTAGGCTTCGATGCCATCGCCGAGCGCATCTATCGCTTTGAAGAGGTCCGCACCGTGTACCTTATGAGCGGCAGCTTTGACCTGCTGGTAATCATTGAAGGAAGCTCCCTGAAGGACGTATCTAATTTCATTGCTACCCGCCTGGCGGTCATTGACGGGGTTACCGGCACCCGCACCCACTTTATGCTGAAAACCTACAAGAAAGACCATATTATTCTCGGCAATAAAGAGAAAGACCGCAGACTGGTGGTGACCCCCTGATGAGTGAAATTAGCAAATGGGAAAACCGCCTCTCCCCTGCCGTCCGTTCCATCGCCCCCTCCGGCATCCGTAAATTCTTTGACATCGCCGCCACCATGAAGGATGTTATCTCGCTGGGGGTGGGAGAGCCTGACTTTATTACCCCCTGGACGATTCGGGAAAGCTGTGTCTACGGCCTCGAACAAGGCTATACCTCCTACACATCAAACAAAGGTCTTCTGGAGCTTCGAGAAGAAATCATCCGCCATCACGCCGAAGTAGACGGACTGACCGGTCCCACGGCCGATGATGTTCTCGTCACGGTCGGCGTCAGTGAAGCCTTGGATATCGCCATGCGGGCAATCCTGGGGCCGGGCGATGAAATTCTCATCCCCGAGCCCTGCTATGTCTCTTATAGCGCCTGCGCCACCCTGGCCGGCGGAATTCCCGTTGCCGTCCCCTCCCGAATCGAAAACGAATTCCGGGTCACCCCGGAAGATCTGGAAGCACACATTACTGACCGGACGAAGGCGCTGCTCATCGGCTACCCCAACAATCCCACCGGCGCCATTATGCCCAGAGAACAGCTTCTGAAAATTGCTGACTTTGCCCGGCGTCATGATTTGATCGTAATCAGTGATGAAATATATGGGGATCTCACCTACGGCGATCAGCCTCATACCTCCTTCGCTGCCCTTCCCGGTATGGCCGAGCGCACTATCCTCCTGAACGGCTTTTCCAAAGCCTATGCCATGACCGGCTGGCGCATCGGCTACGCCATCGCCAACCCGGCAATAATTGCCGCCATGACTAAGATCCATCAGTACACTATCCTTTGCGCCCCTATTACCGCCCAGGTTGCCGCGATTGAAGCTCTCCGCCGGGGGGAAAAATACCGCCTGAAAATGCTGACGGAGTATGACCGCCGCCGTAAATTCATTTATGACGGCCTCAATCAGCTTGGTCTGCCCGCCTTTGAGCCAAAAGGCGCGTTCTACATCTTCCCTGACATCCGTTCCACCGGTCTCACCAGCAACGACTTTGCTGAACAGCTTCTTACCGCCGAACACGTGGCCCTCGTTCCGGGCACCGCCTTTGGTTCCTGCGGGGAAGGATACGTCCGATGTTCCTATGCCACCAGTCTTGACAAGATTGCCGAGGCATTGAACCGCATTGAGAATTTCCTGAAAAAACGCGCTAAGTAAGGGACATCCACCTATTACAAATATATACACCATTTTAGCCACCAGCCATTGTCTCAGACAGGAAATAATGGCCGGTCATGAATACAATAAACAACTCTGTCTGACACAAAAAGGGGCCGCACAAAAGCGCGGCTCCTCTTGTATTATTCAAATTTAACTGACATCGCAGAGCTTTCACCGTGAGATACAATAACCTGCGATTTACATTTTCGTGCCGTTATTTAACGTTCCCGTCCTCATTCCCGGTAACCGCCGTTGCTGTTCTTGATGGCATATTGCAGCCAAACGCTGCCATCCTCCGTGGTTTCTGCCTTTTTCAAAGTAAACCCTACCGGCGTATTGGAGCCAAGCCTGCCCATCATTTCAAACAGGGTCGGCGTTTCCGGCGAACCATCGGCCACCGGCGCGATGACAACGCTCATTTCATCACAAAGCCCCTGTTGAATGAAGGTCCAGTTCAGCACGCCGCCGCCACCTAACATCAGGTTTGTAAACCCGAATATATCGTGCAGTTTTTCCAGCGCCAATCCACAGTCCAGCGTATCCTCACCCGCGATGATATACGAAATATTCAATTTCCGCAGAAATGCTTTATAAGCGTTGCTGGCTTTGGCAGTCAATACCTCGATGACCGTTGCCGTACTGCCTGCATACTCCAGAGTGTTCCTTTCCCATCCAAGCTTTCCAGAGGGATCAATGGAGATATAATACATCGGCTTGTCTGTCTCGGTAATGAAGTCTCCTTCCGGCACCGGGGCGGCATTCTCGTCCAGCTTCGGTTTCCGGTACATCGTGAAATTATCATCGGTTGTGACCCGCCCGGAGAGCCAGCCCTGCATATTGTATTTTCCTCTGTTTCCAAAAGAAATGTCGTCAAACAGAACACCTGCCTTTTCGCACTCCGGGGTGTCCATATATCTGCCCATAATCTTCCCGTCGATGGAAGTAAGCATATGGCAAAAAATAAATGGCCTGCTCATTTTCTTCACTCCTTTGATTTCGTGTTCTACATAATCTTTAAGCTTAGTGCTATCGTTGATACACCTTTCTTTATTGGCTTTATTATAAAAACTTTTCCCTTAAATCGGAAGTCTTGATATGTCATCATAATATTAACTGAAAGATTCATGCAAACCAGGTCTAACGAGTTCATATACAATTCAACCATAGATAATCGCCTCCTGTTTACTTTTTCCTGAACTGTCTCTGAAATTCATACTAGGGCATTGCTCCGCCGGTGTAAAATACTTAAATTTCATGATCTGTCATGCCTGGCTTGTATGGGCTTACACTTTTTATTGATTCCCATAAGGCCCCTATGAAGAAATAAAATTTGTATTTTTTCTCTGTCTGCCGCGCCGGGCCTGGTTCACCGATATATAATAGTGTGCGATAAACGCTGCTTGCAACTCAGCGGTCTTTAACCGGTGCAGTCTCTTTGACAGCGCTATGGCCACCATTTCAACTTGGGAGGATTCGCGTCCTTCTCCTGTAACCATTCCTGGAGAATGGAATTACACCGATCCCTGTGGAATTGTGTACCCGGAGAAGCCATCAGAGCTTGTTGCCGAATTTATTGGTGCAGTGGACGAACTTTCAAACTTTGATAAATAATGTGTATCTAAAAAACAAAAAGCTGCCATACAGCAAACTTTCAAAATCAAAACCACCCGTCAAACGGGTGGTTTTGATTTCTTTCGCATATTTATTACACCTCATAACCCGATAAATTTGTAGCATACATCACCTTTCCTTTGCCGAAATACAGCATGAACAACTTTATTGCACACTGGAGAGGTAATTTCCGTATAACTTATCCTGCCGCCTGCACAGCGGGCTGTTTATTGTTATATCCCGTATCATTTAAGCGCTTCCACCGCCTCGGCAGCGTGTTTTACATAGAGGTTACGAACCGCCTCGTTCTCACCCAGTCCATGGATGTAAGTGCTGACCTTGAATCCCGCCTTCTCGAGAATTGTCTTGTGGGAATCCTCCTCGTCACCGGCCATATCATTAGTAGCATGATCCCCGGCAACCATCATCATAGGCTGGAGGGTTACGTTCTTAACCTTCTTCTCTTTCAGAGTCTCGATAACAGTCTCCAGGTTTGGCCAGCCTTCAACGGTGTAGACAAATACATTGCCTGCCTTCAAATCATCGAGGCGATACTGGAGTACGGAATAGTACGCGTTAGCCGGATGCACTGTGCCGTGAGCCAGCAGGAGAACAGCATCATTTTTGCCGAGGGCTGGAATCTGAGTCTTGACCGCCTGAGCGAACTCAGCCACCTCGTCGGTCTGCTCCTCCTGACCCATCCAGTACATGAGGGGCGTGGCCATAGAAGCCTTCTTGAAAAGACTCTTATACTGATTGAAAACGGCTACCTTATAGGCATACTCCATCCCCGGGAAAGTGTCCAGGGAACACATGGCCACCCGGGTGTAGCCCTCATCCGCCAGCTGCTGGCAAGCCTCTTCCGGCGTTGGATATTTGATTCCTTCCTTAGCCGCTATCCGATCGATGATGATGTGGGAAGTGAAAGCGGTAACAACCTTCTTGCCTGGATTGGCCGCCTTGATTGCCTCAATCGTGGCATTGATTGTCTTCTCACGGGTTTCCTTATAGGTAGTGCCAAAGCTCATGACGATGATCGCATCCTTGTCTGCCCTGGCCTGCACCTCCTTGTCTGGATTGGTATACTTCAAAACGCCGATCTGCGCCGCCTGCTGCAAAGCAGGGGTGGCCGTCTTTACCTCAGCATTAAGTTCATAGCCTGCCGCCTGAGCCACTGCACCAAAACCTCCAATCGCCATCGATGCTAAAGTAATTGCCATCGCCTTTTTCAAACTTCTCATCAGATAATCGCTCCTTTGCTCCAAAATCCATTAGAAAACCTTGACTAGAAATGTACAATCAATTTTTACAATTTATGATTATACATTCAAATAATTATAGTTTAATGATATTCTATAGTTCAATAAATGTCAATAGACAGCCTGAAAATAATTTTCCATCCGCAAAACTATTTCGATCAGCTACTGCAAAAATAAAAAGCTCAAACCCCAACCAATCACCGATTCAGGTTTTGAGCTTTCAAGCTTTTACAGGCAAAATTTGTAATGGGGCAGCTCGAGGAAATTCCGCTGAAATTTCCTTTAGCTGCCCCATTACAAATTATTTTTCAGTAACCAAGTACGCCGGTTCAGTATTCGTCACGCTCTGTCCAGGGAATAAGGGACAAGCAGGAAGATGTGGAATTGATCACGCAGTCAAGATTATCACAATGGTCAATATTTCCCACGCCCACAATAAACATATCCGCTCCCTGGTTCCTGATTATCTCGGCCGCTTCGGAAATTGCGTACTCCATTTCCGGAGAAGCGGCAAAAGCGAGGATCTGAGCCCCGCTGCGCAGGGCCTTTTCCGCTGCCTCCGTGGTGGAAAAGAATTCCTCCCCGAAAAAGGCCAGTCCTGCCGGAGACATCACTTTCACCAGTTTTGTTTCCACTGCCTTTTCGCAGGGACTCAGCTCTGAAGATAAGCGAGCCAGATACATCATAGGCTTTTCCTTAAAATCGTTTATAAACTCTGCCACAAAACGGCGAAGCTTCAAAAACTCGGCTGCTGCCTTGTGCCGCGGCAAAACGGAATTAATAAAGAAATCATCCTCTCCCTGATGAAGAGCGATAACCACATCGCCGATAGTGGCTCCGGAAAGATATGCCTTCTTAACCGCCGTCAACAGCTCACAGCTTTTTAACTCTGTACGCTCCAGCTCAAAAATGCTGGCTGCCTTTACCGCCTCGTCAATATCCGCTCGGTACTCGCTGATATCCCGGTCCCGCTGCCAGAGGATCCTCTGGGTATCCACCCCGTAAAGAGACGAAGGGCGGCGGGGTGCCAACAGCTTTTCGGAATGGTCAAGGCGTTCTGCCCACCGATGGAGACGACCATTCAGATCATCGGAGACACACTGCTGAATAAACCCCTCCGACAGGAGTTTTAGCATACCACCCTTTTCCCTGACTGCCTCCAGATTTGCCAAGCCTGATTCTGTCATACGCTCCATAATATTGGCGGCTCCGGAAATGTCCTTTATTCCACTGAGAATATACTCATCAATCACCCGTTCCTGAACAGTTCCCAGAACCAGGGAAGCAGGATACATTGCTTTTTGCCGGGGAAGAATTATAAACTGTACGCCCTTCTTCCCGCCGGAAATCCTGCTGATAATGTCAGCAGTTGCCACGATCTTTGCTTTGTCCAAATCAGCATCTATTCCCTCGGCAAAGGAAACGGTCAGGTGACGCAGCAGCACATCGACCGGAACGCCCCGCTTACCAAGAGCCAATATATATTCCTCTACAGTTGCCGCCGCATAGCCTATTTCCCTGGCCGCAGCCGCCCCGGCTGCATGATAAGGGACCATGTCAACCAGGACTGTCCTCAGCTCCGGCATTTGTAGCTCAGCCCATAAAACGGTAGCCGCCAGCTCATCGTACAGGGCCTCAATGTCCATTGGGAGAGTTCCTTCCGCCGCCAGCACTCCCAGCGGGTCAGCTCCAATTGTTCCTCTCAGAGCTGAGTTGCCCTGACCATTGGCAAAAAGGAGGGCAGAAAACATTCCCAGAACCGACGCCCCCTCAGCACCGGTTGATACAAACA
>CAJTSO010000009.1:22048-48418 GCA_910579115.1 uncultured Selenomonadaceae bacterium | reverse complement strand
GCACTTAATAAGTCCGAGTGAAACGATGGACGAATTTAGTGCGTGTCATGCATGCGACCTTAGCGATTGCCGAGTGTAACGATGGCAGAGCTTAGGGAGTCGTACTTCGGTGCCACCTCCCCTAAAGGGGAGGCTTTAACGGGGGGGCAGCACGCAGCGGAAAGAAAATGCCGGTGGCATTTTCGCAAGCAATGACTTTATAAATATAAAGAGGAGCAGTCAATGAAATACACCGACGAAAAAATTTACGCGGTGGACAAGGCCGACTATCTTCCGGTCTTTGCCCGCTATCAGATCGTCCTGGACCACGGGGACGGAGTCAATGTCTACGACACCGCCGGGAAGAAATATATCGACTTTCTGGCAGGCATTGCCGTAAACGTTCTGGGCCACGGCCACAAGGAACTGGTAAAGGCGGTAGCCGATCAGGCCGCCCGCATGATCCACGTTTCCAACCTCTACTACACCGAGGCCCAGGCCGCCGCCGCCGAGAAGCTGGTAAAGCTGTCGGGGCTTGACCGGGCCTTCTTCGCCAATTCCGGCGCCGAGGCCAATGAGGGGGCCATCAAGCTGGCCCGGAAATACACCCATCAGCAGGACGAGGAGAAATCCACCATCATTACCGCCTGGCACAGCTTCCACGGCCGCACTCTGGCTACCCTTACCGCCACCGGCCAGCCGAAATATCAGGCGGGCTTCGGGCCGCTGCCCCCGGCTTTTGATTACGTCACCTACGGCGACCTGGCGGAGCTGGAAGCCAAAATGAACGACAAGGTCAGCGCAGTCCTGCTGGAAACGATTCAGGGGGAGGGGGGAATTTACGTTCCCTCTCCTGAATACCTGCAAGGGGTCCGGGCCCTCTGTGACAAGCACGGGGCCCTCCTGATTCTGGATGAGATCCAGTGCGGTATCGGCCGCACCGGCGCCTTCTTTGCCTACGAGGCATTTGGGATAAAGCCGGATATCGTCACCCTGGCCAAGGGGCTGGCCGGAGGCGTGCCCATCGGAGCCGTCATAGCCACGGAGGAAGTGGCAAAGGCCCTGTGCCCCGGCGACCACGGCACCACCTTCGGTGGCAATCCCCTGGCCTGCGCGGCGGCCAATGTGGTTCTGGACACCGTGGCCCGCCCGGACTTTTTGAAAAATGTAGCCCGGCTGGGAGAATATTTTACTGGAACGCTGAAAAAGCTGGCGGCTAAATATCCCGGTCTGATAAAGGAAGTCCGGGGCAAAGGGCTGATGCTGGGGGCGGAGCTGACCCGGGACGATATCGGCCGGGACATCGTCAATGACGTTCTGGAAAACGGCGCCATTATCAACTGCACCGCCGGTAACGTTCTCCGCTTCGTGCCTCCCCTCATCATCACCGAAGGGGACATAGATGAAGTTCTGGTCCGGGTAGACAGGGCTCTGGCAAAATTCGCCTGATTTGGGAAACGGACAAAAATACAAAATACTTCCGCCTCTTTTTACAAAAGGCGGCGAAAGATGATATAATAAACCATTATCTTTGAAAGGAGGAAAAATCTTGTATCAGAATCTCAAGGGTAAAGACCTCCTCTCCCTCCACGAGATCACCACCGAAGACCTCTACGCCATTCTCGACCTGGCGGCCGATTTGAAGGCAAAGCAGAAGAAGGGCATCGAGCATCATTTGCTGAAGGGCAAGACCCTGGGCATGATTTTTGAAAAATCCTCCACCCGGACAAGGGTGTCCTTTGAAACCGGTATGTATCAGCTGGGCGGACAGGCCCTTTTCCTGTCGAAAAACGATTTGCAGATCGGCCGGGGCGAGCCCATCCGGGACACCGCCCGGGTCCTCAGCCGCTACCTTGACGGTATCATGATCCGCACCTTCCGGCACAGCACTCTGGAGGAGCTGGCGAAGTACGCTTCCGTTCCGGTGATCAATGGCCTTACCGACCTGCTTCACCCCTGTCAGGTGCTGGCGGATCTCCTTACCATCAGAGAGCGCATCGGCCGGTACAAGGGGAAAAAGCTGGCCTACATCGGGGACGGCAATAACATGGCCCACTCCCTCCTCTACGGCTGCGCCAAGGTGGGAATGGATGTTGCGATAGCTTCTCCAACCGGCTATAAGCCCGCGGAAGAAGTGGTGAAAAATGCCCTGGCGGACGGAGCCGTAAGCGGCAGCGCCGTAACCATCACCGGGGACGTTCACGAGGCCGCCGCCGGGGCTGACGTCCTCTATACCGACGTCTGGACCAGCATGGGGGAGGAAGCCCAGCGGGAACAGCGCCTGAAGGATCTGGCGGGCTATCAGATAAATGCCTCCCTGCTGGCGGAAGCCAACGAAGGCTGTATCGTAATGCACTGCCTGCCGGCCCACCGGGGCGAGGAGATAACCGAGGATGTGCTGGAGGCTCAGGCTGACGTCATCTTCGACGAGGCGGAGAACCGGCTCCATGCCCAAAAGGCGGTCCTGGCCCTCACCATGATGGACTGAGTAAAATCCCAAAATCATACTTCGTGAAATATGTTCCTTATAAGCCTCACCTGTAGGTTTGCATGAGCACTAAAAACGCTGAAAGCAGTAACCTTTAATCCGTCCGGAAGCCTCCCCTCTAGGGGAGGTGGCGGCGAAGCCGCCGGAGGGGTGACAGATTAGCCGGGCGATTTGCTTGTGTCACCCCTCAGTCGCTTTCAGCGACAGCTCCCCTACAGGGGAGCCTATGAGACCGATTAGCGGTTACCCCTCAGTCAGCTTCGCTGACAGCTCCTACAAACTACTAAGCTCTGCCATCGTTGCACTCGGCAATCGCTAAGTAGTTTGCATGGCTCGCACTAAAAATCGCCTTTAGCGATTTAAGTGCTCATGCCAACCTACAGGGGAGCCTGTTAGACCGTTACGTTGATGTCGAATGAGAATGGGTTTCCGAAGGAATAAATTTCACGGTCAAGTTATCCATAATGTAAAAATTTTCAATAATGTTTATCAAGGAGACTGAAAAATGGCAAAGAAAGTAACAAAGGTTGCACTGGCATATTCCGGCGGTCTTGACACCTCCTGCATTATCCCCTGGCTCAAGGAAAACTACGATAATTGCGAGGTAATCGCCGTCTGCGCCGACATCGGACAGGGGGACGAGCTGGACGTGGTTCATGACAAGGCTCTGGCCTCCGGGGCCTCCAAGGTATTCATCGTTGACCTGACCGAGGAATTCCTCACCGGCTACGTATGGCCCACCCTGAAAGCCGGGGCCGTTTACGAGGACAAGTATCTGCTGGGTACCTCCTTTGCCCGTCCGGTAATTGCCAAGCATCTGGTGGAGATTGCCAAAGCCGAGGGCTGCGACGCCATTGCCCACGGCGCCACCGGCAAGGGCAACGATCAGGTCCGCTTCGAGCTGTCCGTAAAGGCCCTTGCCCCGGATATGAAGATCATTACCCCCTGGCGGGAGTGGAAGATCCGCTCCCGGGAGGAGGCCATCGAATACGCCAAGGCTCACAACATCCCCATCGCCACCGCCAACAAGACCTATTCCATGGACCGGAACATCTGGCACCTGAGCCATGAAGGCTCCGACCTGGAGGATCCGGCCAACGCGCCGAAAAATGAAATGTTCCTTATCTGCAACGCTCCGGAAAACGCTCCGGATCAGGCGGAGACAATCTCCATCGACTTCGAGGCCGGGGCTCCGGTGGCGGTGAACGGCGAGAAGCTCTCTGCCAAGGCCATGGTGGAAAAGCTCAACGCCATCGGCGCGAAGCATGGTATCGGCATCGTGGATATCTGCGAGAACCGGCTGGTGGGCATGAAGAGCCGGGGCGTCTATGAGTGCCCGGGCGGCGCTATCCTTTACTACGCCCACCGGGAGCTGGAATACCTATGCCTCGACCGGGCGACCCTCCACTACAAGGAGCTGGTGGCCCACCGCTTTGCCGAGCTGGTCTATGACGGAATGTGGTTCAGCCAGCTTAGAGAGGCCCTTACCGCTTTTGTTGACAACACCCAGCGCACCGTTACCGGTACCGTGACCCTGAAGCTCTACAAGGGTTCCATCATCAGCGCCGGATCCAAGAGCCCATACAGCCTCTACGACCACGACATGGTTACCTTCGAGGAGGACGAGGTCTACAATCAGGCTGACGGCACCGGCTTTGTGAATCTCTTCGGCCTTCCGCTGAAGGTCCGCGCCCAGATGCAGGAGCGCGCGGGGCTCAGCCATGAGTGACGCGCTTTGGGGCGGGCGGTTCACTAAGACAACTGATGAAATGGTAAACGATTTTCAGGCGTCGATCTCCTTTGATCGGCGCCTCTATCGTGAAGATATTGCCGGCTCCATCGCCCACGCCGCCATGCTTGCAAAAACCGGCATTATCACCGGGGAGGACAGGGACGCCATCGTCTCCGGCCTCCGGGATATCCTCGGTCAGATTGACCGGGGAGAGTTTGACTTTTCCGTGACCCTGGAGGATATTCACCTCAACATTGAGAAACGCCTCACCGACGCTATCGGCGCAGCGGGGGGCAGACTGCATACGGCCCGGAGCCGCAACGATCAGGTAGCGCTGGATACTCATATGTACCTCCGGCGGGAAATCGTCGGCCTTATGGAGCTTATCCGGGATCTGCAGCAGGCTCTCCTGGAGACCGCCGACAGGCACAAAGAGGTAATCATGCCCGGCTACACCCATTTGCAGCGGGCCCAGCCGGTTCTGTTCAGCCATCACCTCATGGCTTACTTCTTCATGCTCGGCCGGGATTTTGAACGGCTGGAGGGAGCCTACCGCCGGGCTGACATCATGCCCCTGGGAGCGGGGGCCCTGGCCGGTACTACCTTCCCCATCGACCGGGAATATGTGGCTGGCTCCCTGAATTTTGACCGGATATACGCAAACAGCATGGACGCCGTCAGCGACCGGGACTATGCCCTGGAATTTCTGAGCGCCGCCGCCATCGTCATGGTCCACCTTTCCCGGCTTTCGGAGGAGATCTGCCTTTGGGCCACGAAGGAATTTTCCTTCATCGAGCTGGACGACGCCCACTGCACCGGTTCCTCCATCATGCCTCAAAAGAAGAACCCGGACGTATCGGAGCTGGTCCGGGGAAAAACCGGTCGGGTCACCGGCCACCTGATGGCCCTGCTCACGGTGGTGAAGGGGCTGCCCCTGGCCTACAACAAGGATTTGCAGGAGGACAAGGAGGGGCTGTTTGATACAATCGACACCCTGAAATTCTCCCTGACGGTTTACGCCGCCCTCATCCGGGGCATGAAGGTCCGGGAGGATGTGATGAAGCGGGCGGTTACCGAGGACTTTTCCAACGCTACCGATCTGGCGGACTATCTGGCCAGGAAGGGATTGCCCTTCCGCCAGGCCCACGCCGTGGCCGGGGCTGCCGTAGCCCGGGCCATTGAACGGGGCGTTTACCTGGCAGACTTCACTCTGGAGGAACTGAAGGAGCTGTCTCCCCTCTTTGCGGAGGATATTTACGAGGCCATCAGTCCGGAAACCTGCGTCCGCCTCAGAAACTCTCTGGGCGGCACCGGCTACGATTCCGTAAAGCGGCAGCTGGCCGACGGGGTGAAGCTTCTTTCGGAGGAGGCCGCCGCCATCAGCCGTCTCAGCCTGCGGCAGATTGACCCGGCCACCCTTGACCTGAACGGACAGCCGGAGCCGGACCAGACGGAATGATTTCTCCTTTGAGGAGGTTGTCTGTATTTTCTTAAATAATAACGGGAGCCTTGGGAAATGCGACTCATTTTTCACGGCTCCCGTTTGTGTGGAGCGGTTTGAGGGGTAACTTCTAGGTATTGAATAGGCTCCCCTGTAGGCCGGCATGAGCACTTAATAAGCGGAGTGCACTTAGGGCGAGCCATGCAAACTGCTTAGTGAAGCTGAATGTAATGAAGGCTGAACTTAGTAGTTTGCAGGAGCTGTCAGCGAAGCTGACTGAGGGGTAACATATAATCGATCTGATAGCCTCCCCTGTAGGGGAGGTGGCACCGAAGGTGCCAGAGGGGTGACATAAAATCATTTCGTTTATTTAGCCCCGACCGCCTTTGGTCAGTATCACTATTTCCACAGAGAAGGTTGATTTAATTGTGAGTCAGAAAACAAGATGCCATATACTGCTGCTGATTACGGCTATTGCCTGGGGGTCTGGCTTCCTGGCCCAGAAGGAGGGGTCGGAGGTTGAGCCCTTCACCTTCAACGGAGCCAGATTCCTGCTGGCAGGGCTGTTTCTCATCTCGGCGTTTCCCCTGCTGGATCGGGTTCGGGGTTTGGCGAAGGCCGGAGTAGGAGGTCCTGGCCGGAGAGGAGGCTTCAGCTTTACAAGGGCGGAGCTGGCGGCCGGGCTGATTTGCGGTCTGATGTTGTCCGCCGGAGTAAATCTTCAGCAGATGGGAATTTACTTTCATACCGATGCCGGTAAGGCCGGCTTCATTACCGCGCTTTATATTATTTTTGTCCCCCTGCTGGGGCTGCTGGCCGGCCGGAAAATCAGCCTGACCGTCTGGGGCTGTGTCTTTTTGGGGCTGTATGGCTTTTATCTTCTGACCATGGCCGGCAAGGGCAGTCTTACCTTGGAGCAGGGGGATTTTTTTATTTTGCTCTGCTCCCTGGCCTTTGCGGTCCATATCAAAGTGTTGGAAAAATATGCCCCGGGCCTTGACGGGGTAAGGTTGGCAGCCGTGCAGTTCATCGTAACGGGCCTCTCCAGCCTTCTGCTGATGGGGCTTTTTGAACAGCCAACCTGGGAAGCGGTCTACGGCTGCCGCCAGGCGATACTGTTCGGGGCTTTGGTGTCCACGGACATCGGCTATACTTTGCAGGTCATAGGCCAGCAGCACGCCGACCCGGTTGTGGCCTCGCTCCTTATGAGCCTGGAAGCGGTATTTGCCGCGGTTTTCGGCTGTATTTTCCTGGGAGAGGCGCTGACTATGACAGAGGGGCTGGGCTGTGTGGTAATATTCACGGCCGTGGTCATCCCCCAGGTTTTGGACAGCCGCCGGTAGTTTTTCTTGTAAACTGTGGAAGAAAATGTTAGGATTGCGGTAGAATGGCAGTTTATTTGCCTGAAGGGTTGTGTTTTTTATGAAATTGCTGATTTGCGGCGGTGCAGGCTATATTGGCTCCCATATGGTGAAGCGGCTGCTGGAAAAAAATATTGAGCCGGTAGTGGCTGACAACCTTGCCACTGGCCACCGTCAGGCTGTCCCTGAAAACGTTTCCCTGTATCAGGGGGATATAAGGGACGGAGCTTTTCTCGATAAAATTTTTCGGGAAAACAAAATAAACGGAGTCATTCACTTTGCCGCTGATTCGCTGGTGGGGGAAAGCATGAAGGCTCCCCTGAAATATTTTGGCAACAATGTGGGAGGAATGCAGTCTCTGCTGGAGGCGATGGTCAGAGCTGATGTGGACAAGCTGATTTTTTCCTCAACGGCGGCTGTCTACGGTGAGCCGGAAAATATTCCCATCGAGGAGGGGGACAGGAAGAATCCCGTCAATCCCTACGGCGAGTCAAAGCTGATGATGGAGCGGATGATGAGGTGGGTTTGCCTTGCTCATGGCCTCCGCTATGTTGCCCTGCGGTATTTCAATGCGGCGGGAGCGGCAGATGATGGAACCATCGGGGAAGACCATCCGGTGGAGACTCATCTGATTCCGTTGATTTTGCAGACGGCGTTGGGACAGCGGGACCATATCACAATATTTGGCGATGATTACCCTACTCAGGACGGTACGTGCATCAGGGATTATATCCATGTTACCGATTTGGCTGATGCTCACCTGCTGGCAATGAAATATTTGATTGATGGCCGGGAGTCAGCGGCTTTTAACCTGGGAAATGGCACGGGTTTCTCCGTTCGGGAAGTGATCGAGGCGGCGGAGCGGGTTACCGGGAAGCCCCTGAAGGTAGAGCTGGGCCAGCGGCGGCAGGGTGATCCGGCCCAGCTGGTGGCAAGCGGTAAGAATGCCCGGCGGGTGCTTGGCTGGCAGCCGGAGTACACCTCGGTTGAGGCAATTATTACTACTGCATGGCGGTGGCACAGCATCCATCCTGACGGCTATGAGAAGTGAGCCGGCAGAACCATGGGTGTCACGAAGGGAGACCGAACTGAAAGAAAGCACTCTTTGATTGTTTGGGGTACAGCAATGAGCGATAGCAAAATCATCTTTAATAGCCGTATTTGGCGCTGGCGATTATGGCAGCGCCTTTTTGGTGTCTGTACAGCAGGGAGATAGTGACGGCAGGAGAAACGGGCGGAAATTTTTTGGAGATACTTATAATGAAGCGAGTAGAATTTTTTTGGAACCGCTAATATGAAACGGATAGACAAATTTTTTCGGCCCTGGCTGAAAAAACTGCCGGCCATATTCCGGCGGGACTTTTCCGCTGTCTGCGGTCTGTATGAGGAGGGGGAAGTCTGTTCCTTCGTTCTATTGACCGAGGACGGGGAGCGGGTCTCAGGGACATTTAAGCGGGAGGACGCCAGGTCAGGCTTGGCCTTATTGCTTCAGGAAAAAGGACTTAAACCGGGAACGGTAGCCGGAGCGGTGATGCTGCCGGAGGTAACCCTGCTTGACTCCTATGAGCAGCGGCTGGGAAATCTCGGGGAAAAGGAACGAAGGAGAGCGGTAATCTGGAGCCTCAGGACAAGGGAAACCGTCATGGAGCGGCCGGTCTGGCCGGCGGCTTCTCCGGTAAGCCGGGAGGACGCTCACGTGGGGACGTACCGCATTGCGGCAGTCCCTCAGGGGGAGGGGGAGAAAGGGGCGGCGCTGATCCGTTCTCTTTGTCTTGAGCCCCTGGCGGTCTATGTAATGGAGAGAAGGAAACTGCCGGAGTACAGGATCGGGGTCCCTGACCTTCAGGAAAAAATGGAAGAAAAGGAGCTGGAACCGGCGGAGAAGGCGGCCAGTTTTTTATGGGCCGCACTGGGGGACGGCTTATCAAAAGGAACTGATAAACCGGCGGCAGGGGAAGGGGAGGAAATGAATTTTCTCCCACTGGAGCAGAGGCCCGAGCTGTACCGCTGGAGCCGGGTGATTGGCCTGATCCTGACCATTTGGTTGGCTCTGCTGGCGGTTTTTTTCCTGAAGGGACAGCAGGAGATCGCGCTGGCGGCGGCAGAGCTGAAAAAAGAAGAGTCTCTGCTCCATCGTCAGGCGGTGACCAGAAAAGAATTCCAGCGGCTGATGAAGGGGGAAAGGTCTGTAACCGCTTTGGAGGCGGAGGCGGTCCGGCTGTCGGCAGAGCGTCAGCCGGTGTCGCCCACCCTGGAGGCGCTGGGTATTTTTACCCCGTCCGGGCTCTGGCTTACGGAGCTGGAGGGGAGCCAGGAGGGCGTTGCGGAGATAAAGGGCCGGACAAAGAGCCGGGAACTGGTGGACAGGTTTATCGAAACCTGCCGTCAGGAGATGGAACCAAGCGCCATGAGATTAAAAAATATTTCCGGGGGAAAGGCTGCGCCTCCGGGCGGGGATTATGAGCGGGAGTTTATAATTATCCTGGGGGAGGAGCGGAGGCAATGAACCGGCCTGTGATAAAAAGATCAAGCCGGCGATTACTTTTGTGGGGGTTATCGTTGATGGCGATCAGCGGCGGCTCCTTTCTGTTTCTGGTGTGGCAGCCCCGCCAGGCGGCGCTGTCGGCAATGGCTCTCCGGCAGGGTGAAATACGGCGGGCCCGGCTGGAGCTTGAGGGCTTTCACCGCCGTCATCCGGATTTGAAAGGTTTCGAGCAGGTACTGGAAGCCAGAGGAGAAAGAGCGGAGAGACTTTTTCCAAAAGGGGAGAGCAGGAGCGAGGCCTTTTTCCGCAAGGAGCTGCCAGAGCTGGCGGAATCTATGGGCCTTTCGGTGGAGCAGATTGATGCGGGGGATGAAACGGCCAAAGCGCCGCCGGCCGCCCCGGATGCGGGGGAAATATTAAAGCCGGTGACCTGCGGCCTGACTCTGCGGGGAGAGTATGGAGCTCTGACGGATTTCCTCATCCGGCTTGAACAGGGAGAGCCCTTTGCGGCGGTGAAGCGCTGGCAGCTGAAGCCCAGCGGCAGTCCCAACCTCAAAGGAGAACTGACGTTGGACATGGTGGTGGAGATATATGAAAGACAATAGCCTTCCGCCAATGACCGGTATAGTATAGGTATATGTAGAAAGTGCCTTGCATTTTCTCGAACCGCTGCATTATAATTCACCATAAGCGTATGAGCTTAGTTTACCGAAATAAGAGGTGCTGGATTTGGGAAAGCTGCGTTTTATGACCGCCGGGGAATCTCATGGGCCCTGTCTGACGGCGATCCTTGAGGGTCTGCCGTCGGGGCTGCGGCCGGATATTGAGCGGATAAACAGGGATTTGGGCCGGCGTCAGCAGGGCTATGGCCGGGGCGGCCGGATGAAGATCGAGACGGACAAGGCGGAGATATTGTCCGGGATCCGCTTTGGGGAGACCCTCGGTTCGCCGATTACCCTCCGGGTGACAAACCGGGACTGGCAGAACTGGACCGGACGGATGGCCCAGTTCGGGAAGCCAGAAGGGCCGGCGGTGACCGAGGTGAGGCCGGGCCATGCTGATTTGGTCGGGGTCCTGAAATATGACCGCCGGGATGCCCGGGATATTCTGGAGCGGGCCAGCGCCCGAGAGACGGCGGCCCGGGTGGCGGCGGGGGCCCTTTGCAAGGAATTTCTCCGGGCCCTGGAGATAAATGTCGCCTCCCAGGTGGTGAACATCGGCGGCGTTGAAGTGGACAGGAGCCAAATTGATCCGGAGTATATCGGACGCACTGCCAGTGAGTTGAACTGCTGCGACCTGGCCGCCGAAGAAGCGATGAAGCGGCGGATCAGGGAGGCCATGGAGGCCGGGGACACGCTGGGGGGCGTTTTTGAGGTAATCGTCAAAAATCTGCCGGTGGGCCTTGGCAGCCACATTCAGTGGGACTGCCGTCTGGACGGAAAGCTGGCCCAGGCTCTCATGTCCATTCAGGCCATAAAGGGCGTGGAGATCGGCGAAGGCTTCGGCTATGCAAGTCTTCCCGGCAGCCAGGCCCACGATGAAATGTTTTTGGATGAACAGAACCGCATCTACCGGAAAACAAACCATGCCGGCGGCCTTGAGGGGGGCATGACAAATGGGGAGGAGCTGGTAATCCGGGCCTGCATGAAGCCGATTCCCACCCTGATGAAACCCCTGAACTCCGTGGACATCGGCTCCCGGGAACCGGTGCTGGCCTCAAAGGAGCGGAGCGATGTCTGCGCCGTTTCCGCCGCCTCGGTGGTGGGGGAGGCCATGGTGGCCTTCACCCTGGCGGCGGAGATAATCGAAACCTTCGGCGGCGGCAGCCTTACCGATATCAAGCGGAATATTGCGGCCTATAAAGCAAGGCTGGAAGAAGTAATGTGATGAATATCGACACTTTATGAACAGCAGAGGAGGATATAATGATGAAGGAAGCGAGAAATATCGTTCTCACCGGCTTCATGGGAACCGGGAAAACTACCGTGGGGAAAACGCTGGCGGAATGGGTCACCTTTGATTTTGCCGATATGGACAGCATCATCGAGAAGGAAGCGGGCAAAACAATCCCGGAAATTTTTGCCGAAAAGGGCGAGGCCGGTTTCCGTCAGCAGGAGAAGGAAACTGCCCAGCGTCTGTCCAGGGGCAGCAAGCAGGTCATCGCTACCGGCGGCGGCACCGTAAAGGATCCGGAGAATATGAAAGCTCTGGGGGAAGCGGGGGTTATCGTCTGCCTTACCGCCTCCGTTGATACCATCCTCCAGCGCACCGAAGCCCAGGGAAAGCGTCCTCTGCTGGATGAAGCCGGGGAGGACAGACGGGCGGCGGTAGAGAAGCTTTTGGCGGAGCGGGACAGCCTCTACCGGGAGGCGGACTACATCATCGAGACCGATGGCAAAACTCCCGATGAAGTGGCGGGCGAAATTTTCAGCCGCTTTGAGCTGGACTCCGTAATGCTCCCTTCCTGCTGATGGGTTGAAGTATGAAAAAGGATTTTGATACGGTCCGGGTGGAGCTGGGCCCGGACAGCTACGATATAGTTATAGGCCGCAATGCCTGGAACAATCTGCCGGAATTTGTGGCGAAAAAGGAATATTCCCGCAATGCCCTCATCGTTACCGATACGAATGTGGGCCCTCTCTACGCTGAGAAAGTGAAGTCCCTGCTGGCTCAGGCCGGTATCAGGGCGGCGGTGGCCGCCGTTCCGGCGGGAGAAGCCTCCAAGTCCCTGACTGTGGCGGAGGAGGTATTCACCAGGGCCATTGAGGGAGGGCTTGACCGCCGTTCCCCGGTGATCGCGCTGGGAGGCGGCGTGGTGGGGGATCTGGGGGGCTTTATTGCCGCCGCCTATATGCGGGGGGTTCCCTTTATTCAGATTCCCACCAGCCTGCTGGCGGATGTGGACTCCTCCGTAGGGGGCAAGGTGGCGGTAAATCACCGGCTGGGCAAAAACCTCATCGGCGCTTTCTATCAGCCGGAGGGGGTCTTTATCGACCTTGACTGCCTGAAGACCCTGCCGCCCCGGGAAATCTCCACCGGCCTGGGGGAAATCATCAAGTACGGCATTATCAGCGACGGGGAACTGTTCGCCTATCTGGAAAAAAATTCCCAGGCCGTAAAAGCCCTTGACCTGGAAGCAATCCGCCGCCTGATTCTCCGTTCCTGCCAGATAAAGGCGGAGGTGGTAAGCCGGGACGAAAAGGAGAGCGGTCTCCGCCGGATTCTGAACTACGGCCACACCATGGCCCACGCCGTGGAGAAGGAGGCAGGCTACGGCCGGTACAACCACGGGGAGGCGGTGGCCATCGGGATGGTCTGCGCCGCCCATATCGGCGCCGCCCTGAAGCTCAGTGACGAAGGGTTGCTGGAACGGATCGAGGAGCTTTGCCGCCGCCTTGGCCTGCCAACCCGGGTAGAGAACTGTGCGGTGGATAAAATGTACGCCGCTATTTTCCACGACAAGAAGACAGTGAACGGTGTGGTCAGCTGGGTGCTTGCCCCCTGTCTGGGGGAAACAGTCATTACCGGGGATGTGCCGGAGGAGATTGTAAAGGCGGCCATGGCCTACTGCTGCGCCTGATTTCCCTCTCCGTCATGTCTGACGACATGACACCTCTCCCAGAGGGGGAGGCAAGAGTCCCTTGGCTCCCACCCTTTGGGAGAGCCGTTGGCGAAGCCGGCTGAGGGGTGTGCGGACATCTTTCTGCCGGCCGCCGTTTCCCCGAAGGGGCGGCAAAAAGAATTCTTGACAAGAAAAATACTCATCGCTATAATGTACCGAGGCTGATTTTTATGGGTATGTATATTTCCGTGACATCCCTCCGTGACACGCCGGGTCAGACGCTGCCCATCTCCTTTGATATAGATGGGTCGGAGCTTGAGGCGGCGGGATCGGTGGCTTTTGTTGGCCCTGTGGAAGTCCGTGGGATGCTGCAGGCTGCCGGCGAGTATTACCGGGCCGAAGGGACTGTCAAATACAGCAAGTCCTTCATCTGTGACCGTTGCCTGGCAGAGACGGTCCTGACCGAAACCGCGTCCTTTTCGGAAAAATTTTTCCAAAGGAGCGGCTCTGCCGGGGACGAGAATATTCGCCGCCCGGCCCAAAAGGGTGAGACGGAGCTGAAAGGTGAAGTGGAGACAGAGTTTGGCGGAGACGTCATCGACCTCTTCCCGGTCGTCAGCGATACGCTGGCGGCAATCCAGCCCATGCAGAATCTCTGCCGAACCGATTGCCGCGGTTTGTGCTCCAAATGCGGACATGACTTAAACCTCGGCGATTGCGGCTGCGACCGTCGCACAGTCGACCCTCGTCTGGCTGCCTTGGCCGATTTTTTCAAAGATTGATGTCGTATGAGAATTAAGGAGGTGTCATAAATGGCAGCACCGAAACGCAAGATGTCCAAAGCCCGTCGTGATTCCCGCCGCGCGAACTGGAAGCTCACCGCTCCCCAGTATGTTCTTTGCCCCCAGTGCCACGAACCGGTAATGCCTCATCATGTATGCAGCGAATGCGGCTACTATGATGGCAAGGAAGTCATAGCTCAGGAAGCGTAAAAAAAGCTTTTGCGGAGAGCAGGATTTTCCTGCTCTCTTTTTTTCTTGAAATTTTCACAATTTACAGATATAATACTAGTCTGTATTAGGCTGTCATGACTATCCGCAGGTGCCGGACAGGGCTAAATTAGCGGATCGGATACTGACGGAGGAGAGAAAATCCTTGAAAATCGCAGTTGATGCCATGGGCGGCGACTTCGCCCCCGAAAAAATCGTAAAGGGCGCCGCAAAGGCCGCCCGGCGGTTTGGCTGTGAAATCGTCCTGGTGGGCGATGAAGAAAAAATCAAAAGAATTCTGACAAAAGAGAACCGGCAAAACGACAAGCAAATTCAAATCGTCAACACGACTCAGATAATCCAGATGAACGAACACCCGGCGGAGGCGGTCAGATCCAAAAAAGATGCCTCGGTAGTGGTGGCTACCCGCCTGGTAAAGGAGGGAGAGTGCGACGCGGTTCTTTCCGCCGGCTCCACCGGGGCCGCGGTAACCGCCGCTCAGCTGATACTTCGCCGGATAAAAGGGATAGCCCGTCCCACCATTGCAACGCCGATTCCAACCCGGGAAGGGGTTACGCTCCTGCTGGACTCCGGCGCCAATGTAGATTCAAAACCGGAGCATCTCGTCCAGTCCGCCGTTATGGGGTCCATATACTCCGAGTTGGTCTTCGGGGTCAGGAAGCCCCGGGTGGGGCTCCTCAATATAGGTGAAGAGGACACCAAGGGCAACGAGCAGGCCCAGCTCACTTATCCCCTCCTGCGGGATAATCCTTCCATAAACTTTACCGGCAACGCCGAAGGACGGGATATTCCCAAGGGTGATTTTGACGTAGTGGTCTGTGACGGCTTTGTGGGGAATGTGGTTCTGAAGTTTGCCGAGGGACTGGCCAAGGTCCTTTTCCGGATGGTAAAGGATGCCATAAAAAACGGCGGCCTTTTGGCCCGCTTGGGGGCGCTGCTGATAGTACCCCCCCTCCGGAAGCTGGGAAAGCGCCTGGACGTTAGCGAGTATGGGGGAGCTCCTCTGTTGGGAGTCAACGGCTGCGTCATCATCAGCCACGGCTCCTCCAATGAAAAAGCGATCTGCAATGCCATCGGCGTAGCGAATGAATTCGTCAAAAATAATGTTTTGCAACGCATCAGCGATACCCTGGCAAAGGAGGAAGTTGCTGAACAATGATAACTGAGAATCTGAACAGACCAAGAGCAGCGATTATTGGCACCGGCTTCTGCGTCCCGGAGCGGGTCATGACGAACTATGATCTGGAAAAAATCGTGGATACCAGCGACCGGTGGATCGTCGAGCGCACTGGCATAAGGGAGCGCCGCATTGCCGCAGATGATGTTGCCACCAGCGACATCGCCTATGAGGCGGCCCTTAAAGCCCTTGAAGATGCCGGGATTAGGGCGGCGGAGCTGGATTTGATAATCGTGGCTACCCTGACCCCTGACTACCTGACCCCCTCTACCGCCAGCCTGCTGCAAAAGCGGCTGGGAGCGGATCGTGCCGCCGCCTTTGACCTTCAGTCAGCCTGCAGCGGCTTTGTCTACGGAGCGGCAGTAGCGGCGCAGTTCATTGAAAATGGCTTTTACAAGAGGATCCTCGTCATCGGGGCGGAGATCCTTTCCAAATATATAAACTGGGAAGACAGAAATACCTGTGTCCTCTTCGGCGACGGCGCCGGAGCCGCGGTCTTTGGGGCAGCGGAGGACGGCAGCGGCATTCTTTCCTGCGATCTGGGCAGCGACGGACGGGGCCCTGAAGTTTTGGGCATCCCCGGCGGAGGCACCAGATATCCGGCTAGTGAAGATACAATTTCCCGGAAGGTCAACCGCATCCACATGGATGGCAGGGATGTCTTCCGCTTTGCGGTAAAGGCCCTGCCGAACACCCTGAAACGCTCCCTTGAGAAAGCCGGGATGACAGCGGACGAGCTGGCCTGGATCGTTCCCCATCAGGCAAACATCAGGATTATCGAGGCGGCGTCCAAGCGACTGGCTATGCCACTTGAAAGGTTCATAGTAAATATCGAGCGTTACGGCAACATATCGGCGGCTTCCGTTCCCGTCGCTCTGGCTGAAGCTGATGCTGCCGGCAAGTTTAATAAAGGCGACCTGATTGCCCTGGCCGGTTTCGGCGCGGGACTTACCTGGGCGTCCTGCGTAGTGAAATGGGCCAAATGACGCTTCGTCCGCTTTGGACAAGGGAGGATTTATAAATGTTCAAGGAAAATAAAATCTGCCGGATGTTGGGAATCAAGTACCCTGTATTCCAGGGGGGTATGGCTTGGCTGGGCACCGCCGAGCTGGTGTCCGCCGTATCCAATGCCGGAGGTCTCGGGATCATTGGCGCAGGGCATATGCCCCCCGACGTGCTTAAGGCAGAAATTGAGAAGGCAAAATCATTGACTGATAAGCCCTTCGGCGTAAACATCATGCTCATGTCGCCCTTTGTCAAGGAAGTCATGCAGCTCATGGTGGATGAGAAGATTCCTGTGGTCACTACCGGCGCAGGTAATCCGGCGGAGTACATCCCGGCCATGAAGGCAAACGGCACCAAGGTTATCCCTGTGGTTGCTTCGGTGGCTCTGGCAAAGCGTCTCGTCCGTACTGGAGTGGATGCAATTATTGCTGAGGGTACTGAAAGCGGCGGTCACATAGGCGAGCTTACTACCATGGCCCTTGTTCCCCAGGTGGTTGATGCCGTCGACGTACCGGTTATTGCCGCCGGAGGTATCGGTGACGGTCGGGGTATGGCCGCCGCCTTTGCCCTGGGGGCCCAGGCTGTCCAGATAGGCACCCGCTTCGTGGTTTCCCAGGAGTGCATTGCCCATGAAAACTACAAAAACCTCGTATTGAAAGCAAAGGATCGCAGCACTGTCGTTACCGGCCGCAGCACCGGCCATCCCTCCCGCTGCCTTCAGAATAAGCTGACCCGTACCTTCCTGGAGAAGGAAATGTCCGGGGCGCCAGCTGAGGAGTTGGAGAAGCTCAGCGCCGGCACCCTCCGCCTGGCGGCCCGGGAAGGCGATGTAGAGCAAGGCTCCGTGATGATCGGCCAGATTTCCGGGATGATGAATGAAATAAAGCCGGTGGCCGTCATCATGGAGGAGCTCATTTCCGGTATTGCCAGGGCAGAGGCCGCTATCGGCAGCACCTGCCGGTAATTGGCAGCAAACCCTTTTAAGGAGAACAAATGAATAAACTCGCATTTATATTCCCCGGTCAGGGAGCCCAAACCGTGGGCATGGGAAAAGATCTCCACGATAACTTTGAGCTGGCCCGGCGGATGTTTGAAGAGGCAGATGATGCATTGGGCTTTTCCATCAAAAAGCTCTGTTTTGAGGGCCCGGCGGACGAGCTGATGCTCACCGCCAATACCCAGCCGGCGATTCTTACGGTGAGCGTTATCGCCGCCCGCCTGCTGATGGAAGAAGGCGTACAGCCTGATATCGCCGCCGGTCACAGCCTGGGCGAATACAGCGCCCTGGTTGCCGCCGGGGTTATGGACTTTGCCGACGCGGTGCGCGTTGTAAACAAGCGGGGACAGTATATGCAGGAAGCGGTCCCCGTGGGCGAAGGCGGTATGGCCGCTATCCTGGGCATCGAGCGGGAAAAAATCGTTGAGCTCTGCGCCGAAGCCTCCGCCGTTTCCCCGGTTCAGGCAGTCAACTTCAACTGTCCCGGCCAGACCGTCATTGCCGGCGCTGCCGCCGGGGTGGAAAAGGCGGTAGAGCTGTGCAAGGCCGCCGGGGCGAAGATGGCTGTGCTCCTGCCGGTATCGGCTCCCTTTCACAGCACCCTCATGAAACCAGCCGCTGAAAAGCTGGCCCTGGAGCTGGACAAGATCGAGATCAGGGATGCCGCCTTTCCGGTGGCGGCCAATGTGAACGGCCAGCTGGAAACCGCCGCTTCAGACATCAAGGCAAATCTCATTACCCAGGCGGATCATCCGGTTAAGTGGGAGGACTGCGTGGCGGCCATGACCGCTTTCGGGGCGGATACCCACGTGGAAGCAGGCCCCGGCAAAACCCTCTGCGGCTTTGACAAGCGCATAGACCGCAAGCTGAAGAGCCTGAATGTCGGTGATTGCGCTGGCCTGCAGAAAGCGCTTGAATTCTTCAGGGAGGCTGGTTGATATGATATTGGAGGGAAAAACCGCTCTGGTGACCGGGGCGTCCCGGGGCATCGGACGGGCTGTAGCCGTGGCTCTGGCCGCCGCCGGGGCAAAGGTAGCCGTAAACTATGCCGGGAACGATGCCGCCGCTGAGGAAACAAAGGCGGCTATCGAAGCAGCAGGCGGCGTTGCCATTCTCGTGAAGGCGGATATTGCCGGCAGCGAAGAAGTAGAAGGAATGGTCAGGAAAACCATAGAGGCTTTCGGCCGGATCGACATTCTCGTGAACAATGCGGGTATTACCCGTGACGGACTCCTCATGCGGATGAAGGATGAGGACTTCGATGCGGTGATCAATACAAATCTCAAGGGCGTATACTACACCACCAAGGCAGTAATGAAGCTCATGATGAAGAACCGCTACGGACGGATCATCAACATGGCTTCCGTAGTTGGCCTGACCGGAAACGCCGGTCAGGCGAATTATGCCGCAGCCAAAGCCGGGGTCATCGGCTTTTCAAAGACCGTGGCCAGGGAGCTGGCATCCCGGGGCATTACCTGCAATATGGTAGCTCCCGGGCTCATTGCCACCGACATGACGAAGGACTTGCCGGAAAAGGCCCGGGAAACGATGATGGCATCGATCCCTCTGGGCCGGGCCGGACAGCCCGAGGATGTGGCTCAGGCTGTGCTGTTCCTCGCCTCTGACAATGCTTCTTATATAACCGGCCAAGTCATAAATGTTGACGGCGGCATGGTTATGTGATAGAAAATTATTAAGTCCACTCGGGAGGAGGTGACCGACATGTCGACTTTTGAAAAAGTAAGGGATATCGTTGTAGAGCAGCTGAGCGTTGACGCCGGTGATGTAGCAATGGAGTCAACCTTCATCGATGATCTGGGGGCAGATTCTCTTGATATCGTTGAACTTATCATGGCTTTTGAGGAAGAGTTCGGAACGGAGATTCCGGATGAGGCCGCGGAAAAGATGAAGACCGTACAGGATGTTGTGACCTATATTGATCAGAACAAGTAATCCTGGCATCTGTCACAGAGAGGCTGGGGACGCGCCGCTTGTCCGGCGCATCCCGCCCCTTGTGATGATTGCTGAACGGAGGAGTTAATTTGTTTCTTCCAGAACTTAAAATCGGCAGTAAAACAGCTAAAGTCCCTATTTTTCAGGGAGGTATGGCTATCAGACTTTCGACAGCCCGCCTGGCCGCGGCTGTGGCCAATGAAGGCGGTGTGGGACTGATTGCCGCATCCGGCATGTCGAATGAAGAGCTTCGCTACGAGATTCGTCTGGCCCGTTCCCTGACCGACGGAATCATCGGCATTAACATAATGGTTGCCGCTAGAAAATTTAGCGAAATAGTCGGGACGGCAATCGATGAGGGCATTGATCTGGTAGTGGCCGGGGCGGGCTTTTCCCGGGATATCTTCGGCTACGGCAAGGAATCAGGTACACCCATCGTTCCGATTGTCTCGTCCGTAAAACTTGCGAAAATTGCAGAGCGTCTTGGCGCCACCGCTATCGTGGTGGAGGGTAAGGAAGCCGGCGGTCATCTGGGTACGGATACTTCTGTCCGCGACCTTATTCCCGGCATCCGGGAGGCCGTAAGCATTCCGGTGATTGCAGCCGGCGGCTGCCTCCACGGCCAGGACATCGTTGATTTTATAAAGATGGGGGCTAACGGGGTCCAGATGGGTTCCCGGTTTGCCGCCAGCATCGAGGCAAACTCTGCCCCTACCGTAAAAGAGTACTATTTGAAATCAAAGCCTGAGGACATCATGGTCATCCACAGTCCTGTAGGCCTCCCTGGACGGGCTGTGCGCAATCCCTTTGCGGAACACGTCATGACGGCGGGCAATTGGCCCATCCCCCGGTGCGACAACTGCCTCAAGGCCTGCAAGCATAATTTCTGCATCATCCGGGCCCTGACCAGAGCCCAGCAGGGGGACGTGGACACGGGACTGATTTTTACCGGCGAGTATATTTCCCGCATTGATGAAATTTTACCGGTCAGCGAAATCTTCCGCCGTCTGAAGGAAGAAGCGGCCGCAGCCGAATGATATACGAAACAGTGAGGTGTTTTTTTTGGCCAATAGAGTAGTTGTAACGGGCCTGGGAGTTATTACTCCCATCGGCAGCGGAAGAGACAATTTCTGGCAGGCGCTGCTTGCCGGTAAAATTGGCATTGACCGGATTTCCCGTTTTGACCCCGAAGGTTATGCCTGCCAGATAGCCGGTGAGGTCAGGGATTTCGACCCTGCCGACTACATTCCTAAGAAGGAAGCCAGACATATGGACCGCTACTCCCAGTTTGTGGTGGCAGCCAGCGATATGGCGATAAAGGACGCGGCTCTCGATTTGGAGAAGGTTGATAAGGATCGGGTAGGAACTTACATCGGCTCCGGCATCGGCGGTATTGAAACCATGTACGATCAGTACAAGAAGCTCTTTGACCGGGGTCCCCGGGCCATTAGCCCCTTCTTCATCCCCATGGAGATTTCCAACATGGGTACGGCGCAGGTGGCTATCCGCTACGGCTTCCACGGACCTTCCTGCTGCCTGGTTACCGCCTGTGCTACCGGAACGGACAGCATCGGCGGCGCTTTGCGGATGCTTCAGCGGGGTGACGCTGACGTAATGCTGGCGGGCGGCACCGAGGCCAGCATTTCCCCCACGGCAGTTGCGGGTTTTGGCCAGATGAAAGCCCTCTGCACCGACCACAACGACGACCCGGTTCATGCGGTTCGTCCCTTCGACAAAAATCGCAGCGGCTTTGTCATGGGTGAAGGGGCAGGCGTGGTGGTTTTGGAGACTCTCGATCATGCGCTGGCCCGGGGCGCTCACATCTACTGCGAGCTGGCCGGCTATGGGGCCAACTCCGATGCCTACCACATGACCAGCCCCCTGCCCGGCGGCGCGTACCAGCAGAAGTGTATGGAGCTGGCCGTCAAGGACGCGGGACTGACTCCGGACGATATTGATTATGTAAACGCCCACGGTACCTCCACTCACATGAATGACCAGGGGGAAACCGATGCCATAAAGGGACTGTTTGGGGCTCGGGCCTACGATGTTCCCGTAAGCTCCATTAAATCCATGCCCGGCCACCTTTTGGGAGCCGCCGGCGGCGTAGAGTTCGTGGCTACAGTTCTGGCCGTGGAGCAGGATATGATCCCCCCCACCATGAACTATGAGACCGTTGACGGGGATATGGATCTTGACTACGTACCGGACAAACCCCGCCGGCACAAGGTAAGGGCGGCTATTTCCAATAACTTCGGCTTTGGCGGCCACAATGCCTGTCTGGTGGCAAAGAAGTACGCAGAATGAAAAGAAATGAGCTGACGGAAAAGCGTCGTCGGGAGCTCACGGAGCTCTCCAGGCAGCTGGGGATTGATCTGAAAAATCTCAGCCTGTTGGATACGGCTCTCACTCATACTTCCTACGCCAACGAATCCCTCCGCCGGGGTGTTTCCCACAACGAACGGCTGGAGTACCTGGGTGATGCGGTGCTGGAGCTGGCCATGAGCGACTACCTGTACAGGCATTATCCCCATCTTTCAGAAGGGGACCTGACGAAGGCTCGGGCCTCGGTGGTCTGTGAAGAAACCCTCTCCGGCCGGGCGGCGGAGATTTGCCTGGGAGAGCACCTTCTCTTGGGAAACGGCGAACGGGCCAGCGGCGGGGACAAGCGCCCCTCTATTCTGGCGGACACCTTTGAAGCGGTCATTGGAGCCATCTACCTTGACCAGGGCTGGGAGACGGCCCGGAATTATATCTTTTCCCAGCTGGAACCGTATCTTAAAGAGATAAGAGCCGGTCAGCAAAGGCATGATTTTAAGACGATTTTACAGGAAATGATCCAGCGCCGCCCCGGCCGGCACGTCCTCTATGAACTGTTGGCCGCCGATGGACCGGATCACGCCAAGACCTTCACGGTGAGGGTCAGCGTAAACGGAACCCCCCTTGGCGCCGGACAGGGGCGAAGCAAGAAGGAAGCCGAGCAGGCGGCGGCCAAGGAAGCTCTGGGACAACTGAAGCAGGAGGAGAATTATGCGCTCCGATAAAATCAATAAAATTACCCGTTCTCTGAAAAAATACATTGCCCTGACCTGCGCTGTTGGTACGGTGGCCTTTGCCTCCTTTGCTCAGGCCGCGGAAGAACCGGCGGCGCAGGAAACCAGCATGACCGTTGCGGAAATGGCCGAGCTGGCCAAAGAAAACGGCTACCGGCACACCAGCGCCCGTTACGGCTACAGCATCGTCTGCCCCAAGAAGCCCAATGTGATTCCCCTATCCATTATGGAAGAGAAGGCCAAGGGCGAGGTGCTGATTTTTGACAACGACGGGTACTATTTAAATAACGCCTGGATCATCATGGTAAATGCCTTTGATGAAAATGAGATTCCGGTCAACCTCCATACCATGGATGAATCAGCCAAGGCAAAGCTGGTGGAAAAGCTCTCAAAGAACAGCGGCTACGAGCTGGTGCGGATTGCCGACATGGGCCATACCAGCGGCGTGTACTGCATCACCGCCAAGGAGATCGAGATCGATACAAACGGGGACGGCAAGGCGGATGAAATCATGACCGCCGACACCCAGATGATCAAGACCTTCTTCCGGGGACAGTACGGCGGCCGGTTCGGCGTGGAGCTTATCGACAACCCGGATCTGACTCCGGCTCATATCAATCAGTACCACGTCGGACTTATGACCTTTCAGGAATGGCCGGCTACCTCTGATGACAAGCAGGGAGAAGCCAAAGTAAAGAAAAGCAAATAAATAACCGGACAAGCTGTCGTTGCTATATGCTGACGGCTTTGGAGCAATCATCGGCTCTGACCGGATACGCGATCAAAATAGAACGCCCATAAATCAAATGATTTATGGGCGTTTTTGTGTCCTGAAGCCTGGTCGGGGAGTCAAAAATTTTCGCCCCATGGGGAATATCTTATTTTCTGTGACTGATTCTCTTGTAATTGGTTCAGCTTTGCTCTAAAATACAGGTAAATAAATGTCTGTTTTGTTACTAAGAGGGGGGATTTTATGGCGGTAAAAATTCAGGTTCTCGTGGAGGATACGGGGTCTGAGCAGCTGTCCCTGGGAACGGAGCACGGTTTGTCCCTGTTCGTTTCCACGCCTGAGGCGAGGTTTATCTTCGACTGCGGCGCGACGGGTCTGGCGTGGGAGAACGCCCGGCGTATTAACGCGCCGATCAGGGAGGCGGCATTCGTCGTCATCAGCCATTCTCATTACGACCACGCCGGGGGCTTTCCCCAGCTTTTCCAATGGGCAGCGCCGAAAAAGCTTTACGTGGGCGCGGGCTTTTGGGAAGAAAAGTACGCCGCCGGCCCGGCGGGAGGGAGCTTCACTTACCTTGGCGCAGGGTTCGGCGAAGGAGAGCTTCAAAAATTTGGCATAGCGGCTGAGACGGTGGGGGACGTAAAGGAGGTGGCTCCTGGAGCCTGGCTGCTGGGAAATTTTCCACGGACTCACGGCTTTGAAACGATCCCCAGGCGGTTCGTCAGGGGTGAAGGGCGGGCGCCGGACGATTTTTCCGACGAGATTTGCCTTGCGCTGGCGGAGGGAGACGGCCTGGCGGTGGTGGTGGGCTGCTCCCACCCCGGAATACTGAACATGGTTCAAACCGTCCGCCAGCGGTTGAAGAAGCCGGTTTACAGCGTTATCGGGGGGACCCATCTGAAGGAGGCGGCGGAGGCCCGCCTGGATCTCACGCTGCGGGAGCTGAAGGAGGCGGGGCTGAAAAGGCTGGCGCTCTGCCACTGCTCCGGCGGGGCGGTCAGAGACCGGCTGAAGGGTGAAGCCGCAGGCTGTCTTTTAGGCACGGGGGACGAGCTCCTGCTCGCTTAAGGGTTTATTTCCGGCGGCGGAGCTTCAGGAATTATTTTATTTATTCAGGAGGATAACGATTATGTCCGGTCTGTTTATGGGCAGTGTGATTTTACTGGCGGTAATCGCCATGATCCTTGCCATCAGCAAATTTAAGCAGCACCCGTTTCTGGTGCTTGTCCTGGTTTCAATTTTCGTGGGCCTCGTCTGCGGAATGCCGGCGGCGAAGGTTCTTTCCACGGTAAAGAACGGCTTCGGCGGCATCCTTTCCAGCATCGGTATCGTCATTGTCGCCGGTACGATCATCGGCACCATCCTGGAAAAGACAGGGGCCGCCCTGGTCATGGCCAACACGATCTTAAAGTGCGTGGGCAAGGCGCGCTCCGTGCTCACCATGGGTATAACTGGCTACGTTACCGGTATACCGGTTTTCTGCGATTCCGGCTTTGTAATTCTTTCGCCTATCGCGAGAGCCCTGGCGGATCGTTCCAACGTATCCCTGGCGGTCATGGGCACGGCTCTGTCCGCGGGCCTGTACGCGACCCACTGCCTGGTGCCGCCGACGCCGGGGCCTATCGCCATGGCCGGGACGCTGAACGCGGATCTGGGCACGGTGATTTTAGTGGGCCTGGTCACCTCGGTTCCGGCTATGCTGTCAGGTCTTGTCTACGCGAAGCACGTGGCCAGTAAATTTGACATTCCGGCCAATCCGGAGTTTACGGTGGAGGAGCTGATGGAAAAATACGGCAGGCTTCCCGGCGTGGTCCACAGCTTCGCGCCTATCGTTCTGCCGATCATTCTCATCGCCCTGAAATCCGTGGCCGATTTCCCGTCCCATCCCTTCGGGGCAGGGGCCTTCCGCTCCTTTATGTCCTTTATCGGCGATCCGGTGACGGCGCTGATTATCGGTATTTTTGTGGCCATGACCCTCATTCCCGTTTCGGAAAAGGAAAATTCCTTCGCCTGGATGTGCGACGGCGTTTTGAACTCCGCTTCGATCCTGGTCATCACCGGCGCGGGCGGTTCCTTCGGGGCTATCCTTAAGAGCCTGCCGCTGGCTGACGCCCTTTCTTCGACACTGCTTTCCCTGTCTATCGGCGTGTTCCTGCCCTTCATCATTTCGGCTCTCTTAAAGACAGCCATGGGCGCGTCCACGGTGGCGATGATCGTTACCTCGGCGATGGTTGCTCCCCTGATGCCCTCCCTGGGCTTTACGTCGGAGATCGGCAAGGCGCTGGTCATCATGGCTATCGGCGCCGGTTCCATGTGCGTTTCCCACGCCAATGACTCTTATTTCTGGGTTGTTTCGCAGTTTTCCGATATGCCGACGAATGTGGCCTACAAGTGTCAGACGGGCGTGACCTTCGTGGAGGGTATCGTCACGGTGGCGTTCGTTTATATCCTGTCGCTGATTTTCTGCTGAGAGGAACAGGCGATGAAGAAAATAGTTCTTGTTCCCGATTCCTTCAAGGGCACCCTGTCTTCCAGCCGGGCGGCGGAGGCCATGGCGAAAGCGACCCGGCGCGCCTTTCCCGGCGCGGAAATAGTGGCCATTCCGGTGGCCGACGGCGGCGAGGGCACGGTGGAAGCCTTTCTGGAGGCCAGGGGCGGCCACCGGGTAACGGTGGAGGTCAAAGGGCCCCGGGGCAACGTGATCCCCTCCTTTTATGGCATCCTGCCCGACAGGACGGCGGTGGTGGAGATGGCGGCGGCGGCGGGACTGCCCCTCATGGAGGGGCACCTGGACGTTGGCGGAGCCACCACTTACGGCGTGGGGGAGCTTATGAAAGCGGCGGTGGCCAAGGGAGCGAAAAAGCTGATCCTGGGCCTTGGAGGCAGCGCCACCAACGATGGGGGCTGCGGCGCGGCGGCGGCTCTCGGCGCTAAATTTTTCGACGGGGCGGGCAAGGCTTTCGTCCCGACGGGATCAACGCTGGGGGAGATTGCCTCCATCGACGCTGCCGGGCTTGATGAGGCGCTGAAGGGCGTGGAAGTGGTGGTCATGAGCGACATCGACAATCCCCTTTGCGGGGAGCGGGGCGCGGCCGCCGTGTTCGGCCCCCAGAAGGGAGCCAGTGAAGCGCAGGTGGAGGAGCTTGACGCGGGCCTGGCTCACTTGGCCAAAATAATAAAGCGGGATCTGAACAAAGACGTGGCCAATCTTCCCGGCGCGGGAGCGGCGGGAGGCATGGGCGCAGGGGCGGCGGCCTTCTTCGGCGGGCGGCTTACCCGGGGCATCGACGCGGTTTTGGACGCGGTGGATTTTTCCGCGGCGCTTCGGGGAGCCGATGTGGTGGTCACCGGTGAGGGCCGCTTTGACGAGCAGTCGCTGATGGGTAAGGTTGTGGGC
>CAJTSO010000009.1:0-22027 GCA_910579115.1 uncultured Selenomonadaceae bacterium | reverse complement strand
GAACCAGAGGGGCGAACGTGCCTCTGATCGTGGTGGCAGGTTCCCTGGCGAAGGATATCGACTTTGGCGCGGCCAAAAGGGCCGGAATCGACGCGGCGTTCAGCGTGACTCCCGCCCCCATGAGCTTTGCAGAGGCGGCCCGGGACAGCTTCGCCAGCCTGGAAAACGCCATGCTGAATATCTGGCGGCTTTGGAGCCTGGCAGAAAGCGGCCGCGGTAATCTGTTAAGACGTTAAGCAACGCTTAGAGTAAAAAAACAGCGGGTTCGGAAAATGTTCCGGGCCCGCTGTTTTTTACCGCCACCGTCAGGGGGAAAAATCGTTGAAGCCTGGACGTGTTCAGACTTCAGCCGCTGGATGGTTCCAGCCGCGCAGCTAAAACAGGCGAGGGGGTTTTGGCGGGGAAAAATCTCCCGCTGACGGACAGGCTGGCAACGGAAAATTTTGCTATTTGGGCGGCAATGCTTTATAATATACGGTGCTCATGCTGCTTGCGACGCCACGAATCTCTGTAGTGTTCAATCGCAGCGGGGCAGCCGTATTTATTTTTTATTTTACGCAACGGATGGCAATATGAAGAACATAGCTGAAATAGGGAAGAAAATCTATCGGATAAATTACCACAAGGAATTGAAGAGGTATATTTACTTCCGCCTGCGGGCCCTGTTCAACGGCGGCCGCATGGACCGAATAGACAGCTATTATCACAAGGACCCGGTACGGGAAGAGATCGCCCGGCTGTACCCCTTCGTTTATGAGCAGCCCCAGCGGGCCTTCTTTTACAACAAGTCCGGCTTTGACGAGCGAATCCGGCTCATGGAGGAGCACATGGACGCCCTGATCGACTTCTTTGCTCCCCAGGTGATTTACGATATATACGGGGGAGAGGAAAAAATTATCTGGCAGACAGAGTTTGAGGGGGAGCCGCTGCGGCTGGCCCTGTCCTTTAATCCCGGCCAGCGCAAGGAAGGCGTCCTGTCCGTGGTACTGCGGCTGGGAGAGCGGTACCTGTATCAGATAATATTCTGGCTGGGGAATACGCCGGCGATTGACAGAGGGCCGGAGAGGTCTGGCCGCAATTTCTACATCGGCGCCATGCAGGGGCCAAACGGGGAGGAACCGAAAGAAATCATAAAGCGGCTCACGAAGTTTTGCCACGGCTGCCGGACGAAAAATCTTATCCTTTACGCCGCCCAGGCAGTGGCCAGATCAATTGGGGCAGACTATATCTATGCCGTAACCAACAGCGGCTACTACGCCATGAATCATCTGCGGCTGGACAGGAAGCTCAAGACCTCCTTTGACGGCTTCTGGCAGGAGGCCGGGGGAAAGCCTGCCGCCGACAGCCGCTTTTACGAGCTGCCCCTCCGGGAGCATCGCAAGAGCCCGGAGGAGATTCCCACCAGAAAGCGGGCCGTCTACCGCCGCCGTTTTGCCCTCCTGGATGAAATCGATGAGTCGATTGAGAGCAGGATGAAGGAGCTGCAAAAAAAATAACGGAGAAATAAAAAAACAGAAAATCAAGAGTTTTTATATAAAAATATAAAAACTCTTGATTTTCTGTTTTTTTTCAAATATATTGTAAAAAGAGGTGAAGATGATGGGCTATGTAATCAGACAAAAGTATCTGGAAAAACTAAAAAAGTTAAGGGACACCCGGCTGATAAAGGTGGTCACCGGAGTGCGCCGATGTGGAAAGTCTACGCTGCTGAAGCAGTTTCGGGAATATTTGGCCGCCCAGGCAGTAAAAAAAGAGTGTCTCATCTCCCTGAATTTTGAAGATATGGGGAACCGTTCCCTTTTGGCTGGGGAAAAGCTCTATGAATATATCGAAAACCGCCTCATTCCCAATGGGATGAATTATATTTTCCTCGATGAGGTTCAGGCGGTGTCTGAATTTCAGCGGGTAGTGGATTCCCTTTACATTCGGGAAAATATAGATTTATACATTACCGGCTCCAATGGAACGCTGTTGTCGGGGCAGCTGGCCACCCTCCTGTCCGGACGGTACATAGAGATAAGGATGCTGCCCTTCTCCTTTGCCGAATACTATGAGCTGGCCGGCGGCGACCGGCGAAGGGCCTGGCAGGACTATTTTCAAAACGGCGGCTTTCCCTATCTGGCCCAGCTGCCGGATGAGGATATCCGCCTGGAGTACCTGACCGGCATATATAACACGGTGCTGGTAAAGGATGTCCTCAGCCGGCGGGGAATAGGCGATGCCCCACGGCTGGAAAGCATCGCCAGATTTTTGGCTGATTCCGTGGGCAGCCTCATATCGGTAAAAAAGATAGCGGATACTTTGACCGCTGACGGCAGAAAGACCACCTCGGCCACGGTGGACGGATATGTGGGAGCCTTGCTGGATGCCTTCGTTTTTTATCGGGTAGACCGCTATGACATAAGGGGCCGGCAGCACCTGAAATCTCTGGCAAAATATTATCTCGTGGACCTGGGCCTGTGGCGGATGATCCTCGGCAAATACGGCGGGGACATCGGCCACAGGCTGGAAAATATCGTGTACCTTGAGCTTTTGCGGCGGGGCTTTCAGGTAAGCGTCGGTAAGCTGGAGCAGGGAGAGGTTGATTTCGTTGCCCGGCGGGACGGGGAGATAAGCTATTATCAGGTTTCGGCCAGCGTCCTTGACCCGGCAGTGTTGGAGCGGGAGCTGCGGCCGCTGGAAAAAATAAAGGACAACTATCCAAAGTACCTGCTCACCTTGGATGAGCTGCCCATCGGGCGAAATGGAATCAATCAGCTGAATATCATCGACTTCCTGCTGGCGTGAGTGAGTATTGCGGCTTCCGGCCGAGGCAAAGAAGGCAGAGAAAAAACCAAACCCCCCCGGCAGACGGGTGGTTTTGGTTTTTCGGCAGACTTTTTTCTCGGCAGCCTGAAGTTTATGATTTTCTTATGAGTCCGGCCTGTTGATAACCGAAATATTCAGCTGCTTCATGTCGATCAGAGCTTGTTGCCTACAATTCGGACAGCACAGCAAAAAGAGAAACCGTACCGGATCTTCCCTTATCAGGTTCCTCGTCCTATTCCCGCAAACCGGGCAGTGCAGCCATTCTATCGTTCCTTTCTGCACAAGACTTCCGCCATATTTCATTTGGTCAATAAGCCTTGCCCTATTGATATAGAGGTAGTAAAGACCGCACGCGATAAGGGTAAAAACGGCGGCATAGGCTGAGGCCAGCCCAATCTGAAAGAGCTGCGGTTCGGGCTGGCGGCTTGCAAACCACGCGTACGGAATTTTTACGAGGAATATCCCGCCCAATCCTTGGGCCATGACGAAGGAGGTCCTTCCAAGCCCGTTATAATATCCGGTAAAGCAGTACGCTACGGAGAGGACAAGGCACTCGATCGTCGTCGCCTTCAAAAATTCGGCCGACGCATTGATTACCGGCAATTCATCCGTAAACAGGCGCGATAATAAATCCCCGTGGAAAAAGGACAAGTAAGACATGATGCCGCCTAAAATGACGGCCGTAAACATTCCTGTCCACATGGCCCTTCTGGCGCGCGCCGCTTTTGCCGCGCCAACATTTTGCGCGGCAAAAGCGGAAATGGACTGCATATAGGCCATAGGGATCAGCAGGATAAACATGACGAGTTTTTCCGCTACCCCTACCCCGGCGGAAGCGGTTACCCCCAAAGCGTTTACAAACCCGATTATGGCCAGATAGGATATTTCATTGCACATATCCTGCAAGGCAATCGGAAAGCCAAGGGTGAGGATGGCTGCCGCGGTTTTTTTATGCAGGCGGATATTTTCCTTCCCGAAGGGAAAGGGAAGCCCTTTTTTCCTGATAAGGGCCAATGAGAAAACCACGCTAATCCCCTGCGCGGCGATCGTTGCAATGGCGGCCCCGGCTGTCCCCATATCGAAGACCTTGATCAAAATAACGTCGCCGATGACGTTCGCGATACAGGAGATGGCCACAAACAGCAGAGGGTCTTTTGAATTTCCCATGCCGCGGAAAATAGCGCTGATTAAATTGTAGCCCACAATAAACAGGCTGCCTGCGCCGCAGATTAAAATGTAGCGTACCGTCTTTTCAAACGCTTCCGGCGGGGCGTTCATCATAACCGCAATTTTAGAAGCGGAAAATACCATGACGGCGCTGAGGACAATCCCCAATATTGCAAACACGCAGATACTTGTGCCAATCGTGCCGGCAGCGGCTTTCTCATCGCCGCGCCCGATGTGTTTCCCCAGTAAAACGGTAGTTCCCATAGACAAGCCGGTTACAATTCCCGTTACAATCAACATAGTCTGGCTGCCGGTGGCTACGGCTGAAACGTCGGCCTCCCCGCAGAATTTTCCAACGGCCCACAGGTCAACCGCGCCGTAAAGGGCCTGTAACAGCAAAGCGCACAGGACAGGTATAGTGAAGTGTAGTAAAGCCGGAAAAATCGGCCCGTCAAGAAATGCGCTGGTCGATTTTTTCATAGTTATCCTCCTTTGACATCGAAAAAACCAGAAATACGCCCTTACACAAATAGCCTTTGTGTAAGGGCGTTTCAAACTTTTTCTGTATTGTAGCATGAAGCGGGAGAAGATACAAGCCCCATTGCTAAAACCATTTATAATGTAATAGCTTTTCTACCCTATATCAGGGTATCAGGGGAATTTATTTCCCCTCAAAGGCGCTCAGCAGAAACTTGAGGCCGGTGGCGGCCACCAGCACCCCGGTGCCCCTCATCAGGGAGGCGGACTTTACCACAGCGGCCAGCCTTACCCCCAGCTGAGCGCCCACCGCCGCTCCTGCTCCCAGGCCGAGGCCGGCGAACCAGTCGATATGGCCGAGCCAGGCGTGGCTGGCGACTCCGGCAATGGCGGAAACGGCCAGGATACAGGTGGAGGTGGCGATGGCCACCTTCACGGGAAACCGCAGCACGTAAATCATAAAGGGCACATGGATGACGCCGCCCCCGATTCCCAGCACGCTGGCCAGAAAGCCCACGAATATACTGCAAATGATGCCCAGTCTGCGGTTGTATTGTTTGGGAACCACGGTGACGCCGTTTTCCTCGCCGTTTCTTCCCGCCTTTCTGATCATATTGAAGGCCAGGGCCACCAGCAAAAAGCCGAAGACTCCCAGAAAAATTTTCCCTTGCAGGTACTTCGCCCCATAGCTGCCTAAAAAGGCCCCGGGAATGGTGGCCAGAGAAAACCAGACAGCTGCATCCGTAACGGCCAGCCTCTGCCGCAGGTAGCCGATGGCCCCGGAGAGGGCGTTCAGCAGAACCACGAGCATGGAGGTGCCGATGGCCAGCTGGGGCTCGTAATGGGAGACAAAGACCAGAAAGGGAACGATCACCACGCCGCCTCCCAGCCCCAGCAGGGCGCCGACGATACCGGTGAAGCAGCCCACCGCCAGATAAATGAAAAAGTTAAAATCCATCAGTAGTCCTCCCGGTCCATAGCCCTTTATCGGCTGTGCCGTTACAGCGGCATCGCTTTAATCCTTGTATCTTCTAATTTTACCACAGGAGAAAAGGAAAAACCATTGATGATAGCGGTATGGCCACCGACTCTGCTGGTCAGAGGGGGAGGAGCTGTTTTGAAAGTAAATTGATACGCCCACAACGGTAAACAGTATCAAAAATCATGTGATAATCATAACGCAAAAGAAAATTACCGTTGAATATCCCGTGGTAAAGTTGTACAATATAAGTGTCCTTCAGGGAAGGAGTATTTTCCCGTTAGTTTTTCTGGCGGCAGCCAAAGGAATAATCACGAAAGAAGGGGTTTGTGGTGAAGAGAATATTAACGATAATCATGATGGCATTTATTTCGTTGACGGTGAACCTTCCTGGCGCCGACGCGGCAATATCTGCCGCTAACGGCAGCAGAATTAAGGTTGCCGTGCTTATGGATACCCCTATGGTTATTGGGGATGATGAAAAAATCAAGGAACCATTATTAACAAAAATTCAGGAGTGGTTTCCCGGTAATAAATATGAACTGGCTGACTTCGATGAACTTCAAATACTGGTGGCAGAATATCGTGAAGAAAACGACATGGTTCTATATGAAGAAAATATGAAGTCTTATAAGCCCCTAAAGATAACGGACATAGAAAAGATTGTGGAGCCGATTAAACCTGATTTGGTAGTCAATTTGAGATGTACGGCCGGGACGGGTAAAACCGTTATGACAGCTTTTTCCGTCAGGACGAAGATAAATGTGACCACTAATATAAGAATACTTGACATGAAAGAAAAGAAGTATATTCAGCGCTACGAAACAACGGAAGCGGTAGGGTCCGGCGATATTTGGGGTAACTCTTCCGCCTCAAGGTCTTACCGTAAAGGACTCATAAAGGGGATTGAAGGCTTTAAGCCGGATCACAATCTTTATTGATTAAATTTCAGACCGCTACTTTGATATCCGGAGATATTGGGGGAATGGTAAGGGCCGTTGGCTGGACTCAGCCAACGGCCTTTGTCATGGCTTTGCCATCAAATACCGGGAGCCGGTGGTTTGCGTATGAGACTTGCCGTACCGGAGAGGGGCAGGCGTCGGCTGTGGAGCGGGGATGCTGACAGGGAGCGGCTGAGTGGAGGGCTTCTTTTTTCCGCAGGCAGGCGGTCTTATTGACTGACCCGGATTGTGAGATATAATAGTAGAGTGATGTTCGGAATGCTCTTTGCGGAGAGAATTGTGAGAGAAATTGAGGAAAAGCCATGAAGATCGGATTTGACAATCAAAAGTACCTGACCTTGCAGTCCCAGCACATCAAGGACCGGATTTCCAAATTCGGGGATAAGCTCTATCTGGAATTTGGCGGCAAGCTGCTGGATGATTATCATGCCTCCCGGGTCCTGCCCGGCTTTGCTCCGGACTCCAAGCTGCAAATGCTGCTCCAGCTGGCTGACCAGGCGGAGATGATCATTTCTGTCAACGCTGATGATATCCAGCAGAACAAGGTCCGCCACGATCTGGGCATCACCTACGATCTGGATGTCCTGCGCCTCGTCCAGGAATATCGGGAAAAGGGCCTGACGGTTTCCAGCGTGGTCATTACCCAGTACAAGGGGCAGAAATCCATCACCGGCTTCCGGGCAAAGCTGGAGGAGGCAGGGGTGAAGGTCTACCTTCATTATCCCATAGCCGGTTACCCTGCTGATGTGGATTTTATCGTCAGCGACGAGGGCTACGGGCGAAATGAGTTTGTGGAAACCACCCGCCCGCTGGTAATCGTTACCGCCCCCGGCCCCGGCAGCGGGAAAATGGCCACCTGCCTTTCCCAGCTCTATCACGAAAACAAACGGGGCGTAAAGGCCGGTTATGCCAAGTTTGAAACCTTCCCCATCTGGAACCTGCCCCTGAAGCACCCGGTGAATATGGCTTACGAAGCGGCTACGGCAGATTTGCAGGATGTGAATATGATCGATCCCTTCCATTTGGAAGCCTACGGGGAAACCGCGGTGAATTATAACCGGGACGTGGAGGTCTTCCCGGTACTGGAAGCCATCTTCGAGGGGATTTTTGGCTGCTGCCCCTACAAGTCCCCCACGGATATGGGGGTAAATATGGCGGGGAACTGTATCTGCGATGATGAGGCCTGTCAGGAGGCATCCCGGCAGGAGATAATCCGCCGCTTCTTCCAGAGCGCGAACCGCTTTGCCCTGGATGAGGCCGGCAAGGAGGAGGTATATACCCAGGAGCTGCTCCTGAAGCAGGCGAAGGTTTCCCCCACCGATCGGGCCATCGTGGGGATCGCCCGGTCCCTCCGGGAGCAGACTCACAGCGAGGCGGCGGCCATGGAGATGAAGGACGGGCGGATTATTACCGGAAAGACAAAGAGCCTCCTGGGCCCCTGCTCCTCTGTCCTGCTGAACGCCGTAAAGGCGCTGGGAGGCATCAACGATGCCATTGATCTCATTTCTCCCAACTACATAGGGCCGATCCAGAAATTGAAGACCAGGTATCTGGGCAGTAAAAATCCCCGCCTGCACACGGATGAAGTCCTTATCGCCCTTTCCATGTGCGCCGTAACCGACCCGAACGCCGGCAAGGCCCTGGCCCAGCTCCCCGAGCTGCGGGGCTGCCAGCTCCACGTTACCGCCATGCTGTCCGATGCCGACCTGAAGATTTGCAAGAAGCTGGGCATCGAGCTGACCAACGACACCGCCTTTACCCTGAATTGAATACCGTTGCGCCCCATAGGAAAATGATAAATCCGCCGCTTTTCCGGCGGCGGATTTATCATTTTCGGGGCTGTCTGACGAAAAAAGAGCATCCGGCGATTGCTGGATGCTCTTAACTTTTCGGACAGCAATGGAACAAGCGGTCAAAAGCAATTTTCAGGATTTGCCAACCCAGCCAAGGGACTGCCCTGCACAGGAACAGCGGTAGCGACTAAACAGACCGGTTGAACACAGGGAATGGGCAATACCTGATCCATCTTAGGGTAATTTTCGCAAAAATGTCCTATGGGGTTGAGGGTTCAACCGGCTGATAGAAATGTTATTTTTTTGCCATGACTAATTGACAATAAATCAGGAACTGGGTATAATGAACGATAATAGCGATAGCTGGGGAGTTTTAGTATATTATCGTATTTATCTGATCTGATAAATGGGGGGGGTAGACCATGAATCTTGGCGCTGTTGCCGCCATCCGAAGCGGATTAGTCTTAGCAAGAAAGCTCTCTCGGGAGGTATCGTCATATTGCTACCAGTTACTGAGCCTGCGGGCGATTCACCCGGACGGCTATATCCTGCCGGACAGTCTGGACGTGTTTTACGCGACCGAGCCGCTCCGCCCGGAATACTTGACGCAGGAAAACGATATTATCGTCCGGCTCAGCCTGCCTTATACCGCAATTCTCATCAATCCAAGCACGGTGGGAATAGTGATTTCCTCCAATTTTGCCATCATTCGCGCAAATCAGGACAAGCTATTGCCCGAATATTTGCTCTGGCTTTTGGGTACGCCGGATATCAGGAAAAAACTCTACGAAAGCAGTTCCAGCAATATGCTTAGCGCAGTGAGGGCCACAAGTTTTACCGAATTGGACATAGGCGCCATTACCTTGGGGGAGCAGGAAAAAATTGCAAAGTTAAACCGGCTGGCGAAGGAAGAAACCCGGCTGTTAAAGAAGCTGGCCGCTGAAAAAGAAAAATATTACACTGCCGTGATAAACCGTACGCAAAAAATATGAGGAGATAAGACATGGCAACTAGAAATGAGATCGAGCAGGTTCTTTGGAAAGCCTGCGACAGTTTTCGGGGCAAGATCGACAGCTCTCGCTATAAGGACTATATCCTTTCGATGCTGTTTGTGAAATACCTCAGCGACGTTTACCGGGAGAGGCGCGAAGAGTATGTCAAGCGGTACGGCGGCGATACGCGCCGGGTTAAGCGGGCCCTGGACCGGGAACCATTTGCAATGGATGAGCAATCCACCTTTGACTATCTGTACGACAACCGGAACGATGCGGAAATCGGCCAGAAAATCAATGTGGCATTAAACCGTATCGAGGAACAAAATAGCGGGAAACTGCGCAATGTGTTCCGGGCCATTGACTTTAACTCTCAGGTGGATTTTGGCGAACCAAAAGAAAAAAACGCAACTCTGCGGAACCTGCTGGAAGACTTCCATGGTCTTGACCTGCGTCCCAGTCAGCTTGGTTCTGCCGATATCATCGGCGACGCTTACGAATACATGATCGCTATGTTCGCCTCAGACGCTGGGAAGAAGGGCGGCGAGTTCTTCACCCCCAGCCAGGTCTCCGAACTGGTGGCCCTGCTGATAGCACCCAGAGAAAACGACCGCATCTACGACCCCACCTGTGGCAGCGGCGGCTTATTGCTGAAGGCCTATAAGAAAGTCCCCGGCGGAAAAGCGGCAATCTACGGCCAGGAAAAAAACCAACAGACTTGGGCCCTGTGCAATATGAATATGTTTCTGCACGGTGTGGACAGCGCCCACATCTGGCAGGGGGATACCCTTGCCAACCCGCAAAATATCGAAAATGATGACCTGATGAAATTTCAGGTAGTGGTGGCGAATCCTCCCTTCAGCCTGGACAAATGGGCCAGCGGTTTTCTCTCGGAGGCTGAGGCAGACAGCAAAGGCAATAAGAAAATGGCCGCTGAGCTGGACCCCTATCACCGTTTTGACTGGGGAGTGCCGCCCGCTTCCAAAGGCGACTACGCTTTTGTACTGCACATGCTCGCCAGCCTGGATGCAAATAATGGCCGTATGGCGGTGGTGCTGCCCCACGGTGTGCTGTTCCGGGGAGCTAGCGAGGGAAAAATCCGCCGTCAGCTGGTGGAAATGAATTTGCTGGATGCGGTTATCGGCCTACCCGCCAACCTGTTCTATGGTACCGGCATCCCCGCGTGTATCCTGGTGTTCAAGAAAAACCGCCCCTGTCGGGATGTGTTGTTTATCGACGCTTCCGGGGAGGGGAACTTTGAAAAGGGCAAAAACCAAAACCTTCTGAGAGACAGCGACATTAAACGTATTGTGGATACCTATCAGACCCGGCGAAACGAGGATAAATACAGCTGTGCGGCCTCCTTTGATGAGATGAGGGAGAACGACTTTAACCTGAATATCCCCCGGTATGTGGATACCTTCGAGGAGGAGAAATTGGTGGATATTGACGAGGTAAAGCAAAACATTGCCGATATTGAAGCAGAGTTGGCGCAGGTACAGGTGCAGATGAAAAAGTATCTTGAGGAGTTGGGGCTATGAGTGGAGATTTGGCAAACACCGGAAAAATTTTGATTTACCAGAATGAAAAAGGCGATACCAGGATCGATGTCTACTTTGAGGAAGATACAATCTGGATGACCCAGCGGTCTCTGTCCGAGCTGTATCAGGTGGATGTCCGTACAATCAATGAGCACATTGGAAATATTTTGAATGATGGTGAATTGGACGAAGTGGCAACTATCCGGAATTTCCGGATAGTTCGCCAAGAGGGTCTACGGCAAATCGAACGCGAACTTAAGCACTATAATCTGGATATGATTTTAGCCGTGGGCTACCGGGTGCGCAGCGGCGTAGGAATACATTTCCGCCGCTGGGCCAGCGGGGTGCTGACTGAATACATGAAAAAAGGCTTCGCCCTCAATGACGAGCGGCTGCGGGAGCCAAAAGAATTTGGCGCAGATTACTTCGACGAGTTGCTGGAACGCATTCGGGATATCCGGGCCAGTGAGAAGCGGGTCTATCAGAAGGTCAAGGAGATCTTCGCCCTTTCGGTAGACTATGACAGCAAGAGCCTGATTGCCCGGAATTTTTTCAAGTCTGTACAGAACAAGCTGGAATATGCCGCCACGGGCCACACTGCGCCGGAGATAATTGCTGCCCGGGCCGATGCCGCCAGGGACAATATGGGGCTCACCGCCTTTAAGGGAGCCAAGGTGCGCCGGTGCGATGTGACGGTGGCGAAGAACTACATGACCCGCGAGGAAATCAGCACGCTGAATCTGATTGTGAATATGTACCTGGACTATGCGGAGCTGCAGGCCAAGGGTCACCGCCCCGTGCATATGGCGGACTGGGAAAACAAGCTGGGCGAGTTTCTGCGCTTCAACGGCCGGGAGGTTTTGACGGATTTCGGGACGGTCAAGCGGGAGGTGGCGGAAAAGCTGGCCCTGGAACAGTATGAGCAGTATAACGCCCACCGCCGGGCGCTGGAAGCGGCAGAGGCAGATGTCGTGGACGAGCTGACGGCGGATGTAAAGAGGCTGAAGCGATGAAAGGAGAATGACAATGATTGAAATTGATTTTGAGAATGGGACTTATATTTGCCCCTTTTGTGGACACGCCCAAGCATATTGTTCTACCCACAATATTGTACACAATGGAATTTATGCTGGCTGGGTTTCACAGGCAATCCCTGGAGCGTATCAAGAAAGCAGCTTTGCAATCTACACATTTAAGTGTAGCAATAGCTCTTGCCAGAAAATTTCAGTGGCAGCTATTAACCGAACAACTGGTAAGCAGATTGATCTCGTTCCACAAGTGACAATGCGGCACTACCCTGAGTATATTCCAGAACAGATCCGCCAGGATTATGAAGAAGCCAATATGATTCTTGAAGCCAGCCCAAAAGCGGCGGCAACCCTTTTGCGCCGCTGTCTGCAAGGGATGATTCACGATTATTGGAAAATCCACGGGAAGAATTTGAATGCTGAGATTACAGCATTGAAGGAAAAAGTCACCCCTACACAGTGGGAGGCCCTTGACGCCCTGCGTAAAATCGGAAATATCGGCGCTCACATGGAGAAAGATGTGAACCTGATTATTGATATCGAACCGAACGAAGCAAAGAAATTGTTACAGTTGATTGAACTGCTGTTTGAAAAGTGGTACATCGCGCGGCATGACGAGGAAGCGCTTTTATCTGATATTGTGGGGATTGCGGATGAGAAAGAGGCCGCGAGGAAAACGGTATGACACCGGAAATTAAAACCCGAATTGAACAGATTCATAGGGGCGAAGTACCGGAGGGGTATAAAAAAGGAAAGCTGGGCATCGTTCCAGACGAGTGGGAAAATATTGCGTTTTCCACGCTGTTTACCAGTACTAGCGATTATACAGACGACCTGGAAAAGTACCCTCTATATAGTCTTACGATAGAAGACGGAATTACCCCGAAAACAAAACGATATGAAAGAAGCCATCTTGTAAAAAAAGAGGATTCTTATAAAATCGTCAAGCCAAATGATTATGCTTATAATCCAATGAACCTTCGCTTTGGCGCAGTTGCCAGGCACAAAGGTAATATATCAGTGGTAGTATCAGGGTACTACGATATTTTTACGACGGTACACAAAAGCGATTTGCCGTTTATGGACAGCTTCCTAACTTGCGGTATGATGGTTACTTATTACAATAGGATCTCCACGGGGTCATTGGTCGAGAAACAGCGTGTCCATTTTTCTCAATTTTTGGATTTTGCATTGCCCTTACCCCCGCTAACCGAACGTGCTAAGATCGCTACTATCCTGACGACTCAGGACAGGGTGATTGAGTTGAAAGGAAATCTTCTCGCCGAAAAACAGCGGCAGAAAAAATATCTCATGCAACAACTTTTGACAGGGAAGAAGCGACTGCCGGGATTTAATGAAGAATGGGAAATAAAACCATTGAAGCATATATCGGAAAAACAGAAAAAGAAAAACCTTTGTTTCCAATATAGCCTTGTTTTTTCTAACAGTGCTCAACATGGAATCATATTACAAGACCAAGAATTTGATAAGGAGATTGCAAACGGGGAACGGATTGACAGGTACTACATTGTTGTGCCAGGAGCATTTGTTTACAACCCTCGAATTTCAGTTACAGCCCCATGTGGGCCAATAAATGTAAATGACACCGGCGAAATAGGTATCATGTCACCACTTTATACGGTATTTATCATTTTGTTCTCGGACATCAACCAAGATTATATGAAATATTATTTTCAGTCATCGTGTTGGCATAAATATGTAAAAGGTGTTGCAAATTATGGAGCAAGGCATGATAGAATAAGCATCTCAGACGAAGACTTCTTTGCCATGCCTATTAACCTACCACCAAATGAGGAGCAAGCTGCTATCGCCGAAGTCCTCTCCACTGCTGACTGTGAAATTGACTTGCTCCGGCAATCTATCGAGCAGGAAAAGCAAAAGAAAAAAGCCCTGATGCAGCTTTTGCTGACGGGAATTGTGAGGGTGAATACATGGATGAAGAAAAGGTAATTAAGGAAATGTGCAAATGGGCTTTGGACAATGGCAATCGGCCGCTTACGCAGCAGCAAAAAGATATGTTAAAGACGGCAATTGATGCGTGCGGTACTTTGGAAGAACTTTTTCAACTTGCAATTGCATCCAGCCTTTGGGGGTAAAGCGAGATGGGATTCCTTCCACACTATTTCTGTTTTTATTGAAGTTTCCTGAAAGGAGCAAACCATGGACAAGTCCCTGTACCTGGAAAAGAATATCAGTCAGCAGCCAGCTATTGACCTGCTGCGGTCCATGGGCTATACTTACATTTCCCCCGAGGACTGCGAGGCCCAGCGGGGGAGCCGCTACAATGTGCTGCTCAAAGATATTCTCCGGGGCCAGCTCCGGCGGCTCAACCGCTACGCCTTTGCCGGGGCGGAAAACGAGTTTTCCGCCGCCAATATCGAGCGGGCCATGGAGGATTTGGAAGAACCGATTACCGATGGTCTGGTGCGAGCCAGTGAAAAAGTTTATGACGGGCTGCTGCTGGGGAAAAGCTATCCGGAAATCGTGGGCGAGGGAAAGACACTCAGCTTCAACCTAAACTATATAGATTGGGAGCGGCCGGAGAATAACCTGTTTCACGTTACCGAGGAATTTGCGGTGGACAGCCGGGACAAGCTCCATAACGCCCGGCCGGACATCGTACTGTTCATCAACGGCATCCCCTTTGCCGTCATTGAGTGCAAGGCTCCTCAGGTCAGCGTGGAGCAGGCGGTAAGTCAGATGTGCCGCAACCAGCAGTCGGAATACATTCCTCAACTGTTCAAATTTGCGCAGATCGTCCTGGCGACCAATAAAAACGCTGTGAAGTATGCCACAACCAGAACGCCCAAGAAATTCTGGAATGTGTGGAAGGAACAGGACGAAGCCTTTTTGCAAGCTGCCTTGGACCAATATGTGGCCGGCCGCGTTCCCACCGAACAGGATTGGAGCCTAATCTCCCTGTTCAGTAAAAAGCGGGCGCTGGAGCTGATACGGTATTTTGTGCTCTTCGATGCCAACGTTAAAAAAATCTGCCGGTATCAGCAGTATTTCGCCGTCAGGGAGATCATCAAAACTATCCGGCAGTCAGACGAAAAGGGCAACCGTCAAAGCGGCGTTATCTGGCATACCCAGGGCAGCGGCAAAAGTCTGACCATGGTCATGCTGGCCAAATATATTCTGCTGGAAATGTCCGACTGCAATCCGAAGGTCGTCATCGTCACGGATCGGAAGGAGCTTGACCGGCAGATCGCCGCTACCTTTGCCCATACCCGCCTCAATCCGGCCCGGGCTTCCAGCGGGCGGAATCTGGTGGAGCTGCTGAACAGCGGCAAGGCCGATGTGATTACCACCATTATCAATAAATTCAACACTGCTGAGAAAATGGAGCATAAAAATCTCTCCCGGGACGTGTTTCTGTTGGTGGATGAGAGCCACCGCTCCAACTACGGTCTGCTGGCTACAAAAATGCGGACAGTGTTCCCCAATGCCTGCTATATCGGTTTCACCGGAACGCCCCTGATGAAAAAAGAGAAGAACACCATGGCAAAATTCGGCGGGCTGATTCATAAGTACACGATCAGGGATGGGGTCGAGGACGGGGCCATTGTGCCGCTCATTTATGAGGGCCGTTTTGTGGAGCAGCGGGTAGACGAGGAAAATATTGACCTTTGGTTCCAACAGACCACCAGGCGGCTCACCGAGCTGCAGCGGGAGGACTTGTCCCGAAAATGGAGCAGTATCCGCCGCCTTACCTCTACCGACGCCCGGATCAAGCGAATTGCTCTGGATATAAATCAGCATTTCGTTGAAGGGTATCAAAACACCGGCTTTAAGGCCATGCTGGCCACCAACTACAAGCGGGATGCAGTCCGCTATCTGGAGTGCTTTGAACAGTTCGGCGATCTGGACTGCGCCGTGGTGATTTCCCCGCCCGATCTGCGGGAAGGGGTAGAGGACATGGACGAAGGCGCTGACGGTAAGGTGCTTGCCTATTGGAAGAAAATGATGACCCGCTATGGGGATGCCGACGCCTATGAAGAGGCAATGAAGAATCAGTTCTGCGCCGGAGATATTGATATTCTCATCGTGTGCAGCAAACTGCTTACCGGCTTTGACGCACCAATCTGCCAGGTGCTATACATCGACAAAGAGTTGAAAGAGCATGGCCTGCTCCAGGCTATTGCCCGCACCAACCGCCTGCATGAAGGGAAGGACTACGGCCTGATCGTGGATTACCGCGGCCTGATTGAAAATTTGGATACGGCCATGGATCTGTACAGCGGCGCGGGGCTGGAGAATTTTGACGGGGGAGATTTGAAAGGGGTGGCGGTGGACGTCATGTCCTCGGTGGCTGGCTTGCGAGAAGCCTACACCCGCTTGACGGAACTTTTTGAAATCCTGAAAAACTCCCATGATACCGAAGAAGTCGAGTCGTTCCTTGCCGATAAAGAGAAGCGGGAAAATTTTTACAATTTCCTCTGCGCTTTTGGCAGGGCATTAAATCTGGTGCTGAATGCAGAGCAGGCCTATGGATCAATTCCCAAAGATGAATTGAAGCGTTATCGGGATACTTTTATCTTTTTTTCCAAGGCGCGGCGCAGTGTAAAGATTCGCTATTGCGATGCCATCGACAACCGGGAATATGAACCGCTGATGCAGAATCTGCTGGACACGCATCTATCGGTGGCCGGGTTGAAGCAGATTACAAGCCCCATTGACATTCTGAACAAGGATGATTTTGAACAGGAGTTGGAGAAATTAGGGTCTTTGCGGGCAAAAGCGGATGCCATTGCCAGTAAGCTGACCCGCAGTATCAGCGAAAAATTTCAGGAGAATCCGGCGTATTATGACAGCTTCTCCAAGCGGATAAAGGAGGCTCTGGACCAGTACCGGGAGAAGGTGATTTCCGAGGCGGAGTATCTGGCGAAGCTGCGGGCTATCATGGAGGACTATCACGCAGGAAGAAGCACCGTGACTTACCCGGAATCCATCAGGAACAACGTCCACGCTCAGGCGTTTTACGGCGTTCTGTCGGCAGTGCTTGACGCGGAGCAGGAGGCTGCGGTCTCCCCGGACTTTGCGGCGGAAATGGCGGAAGAAATAACAAAAATCGTGGCCCGTCACAGTCAGGTGGACTGGACAAATAATAAGACGATTCATGACCGCATTTCACAGGATATCGACGATCTTTTCTATGAGTATGAGACGGAACGAGGCTTGAAGCTGTCCTTTGACACCATTGATAAGATTATTGAAAATGTGAAAACAGTGGCGCTCCGGAGGTTTTAACGGTGATGGCACAGGAAAGAACAGTTCTGTACGAAGACGGCGCAATCCGCTATGTGCTGGAAGAAAAACCGGTGAAAAATCTTAATTTGCGAATACATAAAGACTGCAAAGTTTATGTTTCGGCCAGTCCTGATGTTCCAGTGGAAAAAGTTGACGATTTTGTGGCGAGCAAGGGAAGATATATCCGCTCGGCTCAGGGAAAGTTTCTGGAGCTGGCAAAATATGCTCCCCGGCCCAGGCAGTACGTCAGCGGAGAGACTTTCTACCTGCTGGGTCGAAGCGTCCGCCTGAAAGTGGAGAAGAATGAGCAGGAAGGGATTGCCTCTGACGGGATCTATTTGTATCTGCGCATAAAATCTCTGGATAATTTTGCCAATAAGCAGAGAATCGTCACCCGTTATCTGGACGAATCCTGCCGGGCGGTCTTTAGCGAGATTATTTTGGCGACTTATCCGGTATTTCAAAAATACGGGGTAGCAATGCCTGCCCTGCGCATCCGAAACATGGAGACCCGGTGGGGCTCCTGTATAGCGAAAAAGGGAATTATCACATTGAATAAGCAGCTGCTGGAGGCCCCAAGAAGCTGTATTGAGTATGTGGTGATGCACGAATTCTGTCATTTTATCCATCCGAATCATTCAAAACGCTTTTATGGACTCCTGACGACGCTGATGCCTGACTGGAGGGAACGAAAGGAAACTTTGGATAAAAACGCGGCGTATTGGATGTAAGATACCGTTATGTCTATAGATGAGGTGGAAATGTTGGCGGATGTCTCTGCTGACAGGGCCGCGTGGTGACAGAGCGGCTTATCATGCCGGTAGAGGTAACCAGCCTCAATGACGGGCGCAGAGGTGGGTTTCATTTGGGCATAAAAAGAGAGCATCCGGCGATTGCTGGATGCTCTTAACTTTTCCAAGAAAAAATGGTCGGAGCGACGGGATTTGAACCCACGACCTCTTCCACCCCAAGGAAGCGCTCTACCAAACTGGGCTACGCCCCGACAACACAGATATATTACTATATTTGCCGGTAAATGTAAAGGAAAAATATTAAAAACCTGTTAAATTTTGGGAGATTTGCAGGAAAAAAGCGGATGATGAAGAATAGAAAAATCAGGGTTGTGCGCGGGCGGTCAGTAGAGCCGCGGATACAGCCTTGATTTGGAATGCGTCACTGAAGGAAAACAGGATTCGGAGGTATAAGATATGATGAAGAAGAAAGCTCTGCGAAAAGCCTGCGCGCTGTTTGCCAGCGCCGCTATCTGGGCCGGTTCCGCCCTGTCTGCCTTTGCGGAGGCGCCGGTCAGCATGCAGGACAAGCTGACGGTTATCGAGACGGCCACCTACGGCAGCGGGCAGTCCGGCGCGCTGATGGACAGGGTAAACCGGCTGGAGACGGCCTACGATGCCACCAGGCCCAATAATTCCGTGGCGGAAAGAGTGGAAAAGCTGTATCAGATGATTTTCAGCAATGATAACGGGCCTTCCCTGCTCACGCAGGTAAACGCGGTAGAGTACCGGTTCAATGATCAGGTTTCCATGGAGTCCATCCAGAAGCGGATAACGGCCCTGGAGATGAATATCGTGGGCAAAACCGAGGAGGGGGCTTTCGGCCGGCGGATCGACAAGCTGGCGGGCTACGCCTACGGGGCTGACCCGCTGCCCCTTACCCAGTACGTAGTTCCCGCCGCCACCCTGATCCGCGTTGCCCTGGTGAGCCCTGTCAACGCCAAGAACGTCAAGGTGGACGATATCATTGAGTTCAAGGCCGCCGAGGACGTATTTGTGGACGGTATGCTGATCGTTGCCAAAGGGGCCCCTGGCACCGGCCGGGTGACGAAGGTCAGGACGGCGAAAAACTTCGGCCGGGACGCGGTGGTAGAGGTTGATTTTGAGTCAATCAGGGCCATGGACAGTACCGAGGTTAAGACGGTTATCGGCACAGAGGCAGAGGAGAGAATGGAGAGCTACGCCATGGCGGCCGGGGCCGGTATTGCGGGTATAGCGGTGCTGGGGCCTATCGGCGTAGTGGGAGCCGCCTTCGTAAAGGGCCGGAACGTAAACCTGCCGGAGGGAACGGAGCTGTACATCCAGACGAAGGAGGACACGATCCTCTACGGCCTGAACGCGCCGGAGGCGGCCGCCAGGGCAGCCGAGCTGGAGGCAAAGCGCCGGGCGGAGGCTGAGGCAAAGGAAAATAAGGGCAAGGAAGATAAGGAGCCAGAGACTCAGGCCCAGGAAGAATAAGTTGCGAACCATAGGCTCCCCTTTAGGGGAGGCCAGAGCCCTCTCCGGCACATCTGACGATGTGCCACCTCTCCCAAAGGGAGAGGCAAGAAAGAATCCCTTTAGCTCTCCCTTTGGGTTGGCGTGAGCACTTAAACCGCTGAAAGCGGCTTTTAGTGCGAGCCATGCAAACTACTTAGCGATTGCTGAGTCGCAAGACGATGGCAGAGCTTAGTAGTTTGTAAGAGCTGGCAGTCCGTCAGGACTGACTGAGAGGGTGAAATAATAAGCTCCCCACTGGTCGGGCGATAGCCTGGCCGGCGGGGAGCTTTTGCAGTTTAGCGTATAAGTATAATTTCAGCCGGAGAGCCGGTCAGGGAGACTTGCCAGCGGAGGCATTTCTCCGCGGGTCTCCGAGGGAGAAGAAGGCGGAAGATCAATTTTCCTTCTCTTCGGCTCCGGCGGTTTCTGCGGTTGCGGCGGCTTCGGGGCGCATATGGGGGAAGAGCAGGACGTCCCGGATGGAGGGTTCGTCGGTAAGGAGCATGACCAGACGGTCGATGCCGATGCCTAGACCTCCCGTGGGGGGAAGGCCGTATTCCATGGCAGTGATGTAGTCCCGGTCCATCATGTGGGCTTCGTCATCCCCCTTTTCCCGCTGGGCGGCCTGATCTTCAAAGCGCTGAAGCTGGTCGATGGGGTCGTTCAGCTCGGTGAAGCCGTTGGCCAGCTCCCGGCCGTAGATGAAGAATTCAAAGCGGTCAGTGATCTCCGGGTTCTGGGGGTTGCGCTTGGCCAGGGGGGAGATTTCTGTGGGATGGCCGGTGATGAAGGTGGGCTGGATAAGGGTGCTTTCGACTTTTTCTTCAAAGGCCGCGTTGAGGATGCCGCCTTTGCCGTGGCGCTCTTCGTAGGGGATCCCTGCTTTGTCGGCCAGGGCCCGGGCTTCTTCCACCGTCTGGCAGGCCATGAAGTCGAGGCCGGTAGCTTCCCTGACCGCGTCGTTCATGGAGATGGTTTTGACGTTGGCCAGGTCAATATCCACGCCCTGATAAGTTATTTTTGTGCTGCCCAGCACCTTTTCGGCGGCGTAGCAGACAATGCCCCTGGTGATTTCCATCAGGTCGGTGTAATCGGCGTAGGCTTGATATATTTCAATGGAGGTAAATTCCGGGTTGTGCCGGTTGTCGATGCCTTCGTTGCGGAAGACCCGGCCGATTTCGTATACCCTGTCCAGTCCGCCGATGACGAGGCGCTTCAGGTTCAGCTCGGTGGCGATACGGAGGTAGAGGCTGATGTTGAGGGCGTTGTGGTAGGTGATAAAGGGCTTGGCCGCGGCGCCGCCGGCAATATTGCTCATGACGGGGGTTTCCACCTCCAGGAAGTCCCGGTTGTCAAGGTACTCCCGGATGGCGCTGATGATGCGGGTGCGCTTGATGAAGGTGCCGCGGACCTCCGGGTTCATGATGAGGTCAAGGTAGCGCTGGCGGTAGCGGGCTTCCTTGTCGGTGATGCCGTGGTATTTTTCCGGCAGGGGGCGCAGGGATTTGGACAGAAGGTCAAAGTCCAGGATCCGGAGGGTGATTTCGCCGCTCTTCGTCCGGAAGGCCTGCCCTTTGAGGCCGATGATGTCGCCGATGTCCAGCAGCTTAAACTGGGCGTATTTTTCTTCCCCCAGCACGTCCTTGCGGAAGTAGATCTGGATTTTTCCGGCCAGATCCATAAGCTCGGCAAAAGCGGCCTTGCCGTGGCCCCGGACGGCCATAAGGCGGCCGGCGGCGGTGACGGAGGGAGCGTTTTCTCCGTTGGCTTCAAAGTCCAGCTGGTCAAAGTTTTCCTTTACCTGAGCGCTGCTGTGGGAAACCTCAAAGCGGTGGCCGAAGGGGGCTACGCCCATATCCTCAAATGATTTCAGCTTGTCCCGGCGAACCTGCAGCAGCTCGCTGAGGGCGGGGGATTTTGTCTTTTCTTCTGCCAATTTTTTCACCTGTTCCAATTACTGCTTTATTTTCAAGATCTTGTACTTCAGGATGCCGGCGGGGGCATTGACCTCTACGGTCTTGCCGCTTTTTTGGCCAAGGATGGCGCTGCCCACGGGGGACTCGTTGGAAATTTTCATTTCGGTGGGGTCGGCTTCCGTGGAGCCTACCAGAGTGTATTCCAGCTCGTCGCCGAATTCCAGATCCTTGATTATCACCGTGTCGCCCATGTGGACGACGTTCTTTTTGCTGTCATCCTTTTTGATGATTTCCGCATTGCGGATCTTTGCTTGCAGGTCGAGGATTTCCGTCTCCACCGCCGACTGCTCGTTCTTTGCGTCATCGTATTCGGAGTTTTCCGAAAGGTCGCCCAGGGCGATGGCTTCCTTCAGCCGCTCGGCTACTTCCCGGCGCTTTACGCTCACCAGGTATTCGTGGCGTTCCTCCAGTTTTTTGAGGCCTTCCTCCGTGAGGATTATCTTCTGTTCCGCCATGTTGGTATGCTCCCTTACTATGTTCCTGTTTAATTTACGGCTAAATAACAGGCGCACTCAGATTATCCGGTGCGCCTGAATATCCATTTCGGTATTATATCGTTTTAGCTTGCCCCTGTCAATGGCGGCGGGCTTTGGCTGATGAGCTGTTCCTTCTGTTGGCGGGTGAGCTTTTTGATGGCGGTTTCCCGCCGGAGGGCCTCTTCCCGCTTTCGAGCCGCCTCCTCCAGCGTCCTGCCGTAGCAGTAACCGTAGACAGTACGGCCTTCCTCGTTCCGCCCCTTGATATATCTGGCCTCAAAGCGCCC
>CAJTSO010000008.1:27903-53088 GCA_910579115.1 uncultured Selenomonadaceae bacterium | reverse complement strand
CACCCCTCAGTCAGCTTCGCTGACAGCTCCCCTGGAGGGGAGCCTATTAGACGGACTATATGAGGAACAAAAATGCGCCCACCTTTTGCCGGTCTCAGCGGCTATGACCTCAAGGAATTATTCTCCGGGTCAAACCTCCCTACCCCCTGCTACATCATCGACGAAGCCCGCCTGAAGGCCAATGGAGAAAAGCTGGCCGCCATCAGACGGGCCGCCGGCTGTAAAATTCTCCTGGCCCAAAAAGCCTTCTCCAATTACGACCTTTATCCGGCCCTGGCCCCCTACCTTGACGGAACGGAAGCCAGCGGTCTGTACGAGGCCCGGCTGGGCCGGGAAGAAATGCCCCAAAAGGAAGTCCACGTCTTTTGCGGAGCTTACCAACCGCGGGATTTTCCAGAAATCCTAAACTATGCCGGCCACATCGTCTTTAACTCTGTTCACCAGCTGGCGAAATACGGCCCCGCCGCCAGAGACGCGGGAAAAAGCGTCGGCCTGCGGATAAATCCCCGTTGCTCCACCCAGAAGGGCCACCCTATATACGACCCCTGCGCTCCCGGCAGCCGCCTGGGTACTCCACGCAGCGCCTGGGACGCGGAAATAACCCCGGAGCTGCTGGATATCCTGGAGGGACTCCACAGTCATACCCTGTGCCAACAGAACGCCCCGGATCTGGCGAAAACCGTCAGGGCCATTGAAGAGCAGTTCGGGGACATTCTTCCCCGGCTGAAGTGGCTGAATCTCGGCGGCGGCCACCACATTACCCGCCCCGGCTACGACGATGAAACCCTTATCCGGACCATTCGCTATCTCAAGGGCAAATACGGCTTCACCGTCTATTTGGAACCGGGAGAAGCCTGCGCCCTCAATGCCGGTTATCTCGTTACGGAAGTACTGGACGTCCTGGAGAAAAATTCCTTTCCGGCAGAAAACGGAAGCGAAGCACTTAAAGCTGGCTGCCGGACGATTACGCCGGTGATCGTAGACGCCTCTGCGGCCTGCCACCTGCCGGATATTATCGAAATGCCCTACCGTCCTCCCCTCTTGGACGCGGTTTCTCTGGAACCGGCCATTGCCGAACCGGAAACCTTCGGCGACGATCCCGCCGAAGCGGCAAAAAATATTCCTGCCCCTTCCTTTGCCTACCGTCTGGGAGGCCCCACCTGCCTGGCGGGAGACATCATCGGCGACTACGGTTTCCGACGGTCTCTGGAAGCAGGTGACCGGCTGATTTTTGGCAATATGGCTATCTATACCACCTGCAAGAACAACACCTTCAACGGTATGCCCCTGCCCGCCATCTACAAGCTCAGCGAAGGCGGCTCCCTGACCCTTCTGAAATCCTTCTGCTACTCCGATTTCAAGAGCCGCCTTGGAAAATAAGTTGTTGAGGAGACTGACATGAACAACACACGATGGTTCAAACTGGAAATCTTCATACCCGCCTCCCACCTGGACGCTGTCAAAGCTGTCCTGCAGGAGGTCGATGCCGAGCATATCGGCAACTACGACAGCTGCCTCGCCTGCTCTACCGTCAAGAGTACCTGGCGCCCGCTGGCTGGGGCCAATCCATATACCGGCACACTTGGAGCAGTCAGCGAGGAAGAGGAAATCAAGGTTGAGGTAAATGTGAAGCGCGATATGTTAAATGATACCGTGGCAGCTATACGGCGTGTCCATCCCTATGAGGAGCCGCTTATCAATGTGATACCTCTACACACGGTTTAAAGTCCATTAGTAAATCTATGATGTGTTAGTAGAGTTGTGCTGTATTTATTTATGGCGTCAACTATACTAAAAAGCAATAATTTAAGTACCGTTATAAAATATATCTTAAATATCATTTTTTAGAATATGTGTAATAAAATAGGACGTTCCAAATCGGAGCGTCCTCTTTTATTACGCGCAGATATTTTAGCGGTTGAAAGCGCTGGGGCTGGTAATTAGAATTACCTTTAATTGTTCGTCGTTTAACCGCTTTTGACGCTCGCGGTCGTTTTTATCGCAGACATAATTTTTATATTGCGCGCTCAGATCCCACGTCAGAAGATCGACGGTTACGCCGGATTCTTTGACGATATCGTAATATTCGACGGGAAAAGAAACGGCGTCTACGAAGCCGCTGTTGGCCGCCGTTAAAACGGCCTCCTTAAACGCGCGCCGATCGCTTTCTGATTTGAAGAAGCGCTCTCGTTCTTTTTTATCGTAGGTTACGGGACAATAGTACGACGTGTAAAAGCCGTCGTCGCGGAAAGCTTTTAGCTCTCGGTAGTTACCGCTTTCTACAATCGCGCGGCTCTTTTTAATACCGTATTTTGCCAGGAGGCGATTTAGCTCCGCGCGGGAATGTTAAGATTCTTTGGCGTACCGATATTTTTTAAGTCGATTATTTTTATTTTGCCGTAAACCGTCATAAATCTTTCGGGATTTGCATCGTAAGCGCCGCTGGTAATATCGTTTTGCGGTTCGTAGCCGCTTCGGCTTTTTACGCCCATCATTCCCAGGACGGCGTTGTATACCAAGTCGTTTGTAAATATCTTGTCTTGGGCGCGGCGTAAATTGGCGGCTCGTTCGGGATAAGTTTTCTCGTATTCCTCCGACAGTATAAAATAGCAGGGGATTTTACACATCGACGGCGTAAATTTGGAATAGTCGTGGCCCAGATTGCGATCGGGGTCTTCGCCGTGGTCACTAAAGAACACCATCCCCTTAAAATGCGGCAGGGCGGCAACTTTATCATAAAATTTTTCCATAAACCAATCGTTATAGCGGACGGCGTTGTCGTAAGCGTTGATCTTTTTGTCATCGCTATAGTGCGCGAACTCCTGGTCGTAACGGTCGCGGTACGATATGTGGCAACCAGAGAGATGAACGATGATTAGCGTTTTGGGGGCGAGCGTTACGCCATCGAGCGCAGCGAGGATATCTTCATCGAGGCCCTTGCGAAACTCTGCGTCGGGATTTACTCCAAAGTGATCGGCTTTTAGCTGTATTTTCTTCCCGACAAAATGTTGTTCGTCTGTGTCGTCGGCGATAACTGAGGTCGGGCTATCAAAAATACTCATGCGCGGTTGGTTACTGAGCCAAATCGTGCGGTAACCCGCCCCCTTCGCCATATCCGTAAAGGCGGCGCAGTCTGCAAGCGTTCGCTGGTCGTATTGGTTTTTTTCCGTAAGGGCGTAAGAAAGGGAGCCCAATGTAGAAATATCGCAAGAATATGCTCTTTCCATGATTACAGCGCGTTCGTTGCTGCGCATTTTTGTAAGCCACGGCGTAGTGTCTTTATCGTAGCCGTAAGCCGACATATGGTCTTTGGTTTGCGATTCGCCGATAACAACGACATATACGCCCGCTTCATCGTCAAATAACAAATCGTCTGCGTTGATATTTATTCGCCGCTGTGCTTTCATTTGTTTAAACTTATCGTATTCTGCTAAAACTTCCTTTGCCTGTGCTAAATTCTGGGTTAAGTACGAAGTGGCTGCGTATTTATAAATCACTGCACCATTTAGCATCAAAAACACCGCCGCCGATACAATAGTCTTTTTGGAAAGGGGCTTCAGGCCGCCGAATTTGGCGGTGCAAAATGCAAATAGTGCTACGAAAGCGAAATACATCGCCGCTATCAGCCATGTTTTCGCCGTGCCGAAATGGCTCAAGTAGCTTAGCGCTTCTTGATTATTGGTCTGCATGATAGCTAAAACGGCATCCCGGGAAAGGTAAGCACCACTCGTCGAATAATAACCCCAGCTCACGACGGGAAATATAAAAAGCAGGGCAGCGCCGCCGAAAGAAAGGAGCCCGCGGGCTAATTTATTTTTCGGTAAATTGCAAGCAAGTAAGATAAGGAGGATTAGCGCACTGGAAAAATTTATCGTGCGTCCGTAGGGAGCGCCGCCGACCAAAATGTTTAAGATAAACCTGAGTTTTACCACTGAAAAAAGCGCAATGAAGCTAAATAGAAACGCCAGCGAAAAATATTTCCGCGAGGTGAAAAAGGCTTGTCCCCATATAATCAGGAGAGCCGTTAGGGGAAGTAATCCAAAAAACCTATTGACGGGTGGGTCATTGCTGCAAAATACATAAAGCGTAATCAAAGCCAAACTTAAAAATATGAATGAAATAATCCCCTTTCGGCGATCCATAACGCAGGTTTTCACCTGTTGCAATAATTTTGACATAAAGCTCGACAGCCTCCCTTTTAGTATGGTTTCCTGAAAGGTATACCTTTCTAAAAAGAGGAAAACGCCGTATTTCGTCGAATAGGTAAAGATGCATATTATAGAAGGAAATTGTTTTGCGATTTTATTTTTAGAAAGGTATACTTTACTGAAAATCGAGGGCGCCGGCTTTTGCTTTGGCGTAGAAAGTTGATAGCGCCATGCCGCAATTTTGGGCGGCTTTCTTGAGCGTCGCTTCACCCCGCCGCCATTTGGCGCGTTCGGCTAAGAAACCCTCAGGCAGCGGCTTGGGGGGACGGCCAAAGCGAACGCCGCGCTTCCTGGCGGCGGCGATGCCTTCGGCTTGACGTTGACGGATGGAGTCACGCTCGTTTTCGGCGACGAACGAAAGTACTTGCAACACGACGTCGCTTAAAAATGAGCCGAGTAAATCCTTGCCGCGCCTCGTATCTAAGAGCGGCATATCTATTACGACTATGTCCGCGCCCTTTACGCGCGTGATGTAGCGCCATTCCTCAAGGATTTCGCGATAATTTCGGCCCAGCCGGTCGAGCGACTTCAGATAGAGCAGCGAATTTTCGTCGAGCCTTTGTCTAAGCTTTTGATACTTAGGCCGGTTAAAATTTCTACCGCTCAGCTTGTCGAGATAGATGTTTTTGACTGGCACGTTCATTTTTTTGAGCGCCTCCGTTTGTCGCGCTTCGTTTTGATCCTTGGCGCTGACTCTTGCGTAACCGAATATTTTTTTCATAAAAAATCGCCTCCGCTACTATAAACGGCAGGGGCAACAGCTTTGTCAACAGACGGCGCGAAATAAAATGTCCTGGTAAAGCCACCTCTTTTTTGTAAATTGCAACAGCAACTATGACGCTTACAATATAAGTTTTCTTCTTCTCTAAAAAAGTCTTGCTTTTCCCCGCAACCCGTGTTACAATTACCTCCGTTGTCGGGATGTGGCGCAGTTTGGTAGCGCGCATCGTTCGGGACGATGAGGCCGCAGGTTCGAACCCTGTCATCCCGACCATCTTGCAAGACCACCGCTGATTTTGTCAGCGGTTTTTTTGTGACCCAAAATGGTAAAAAGCAGGTCGCTCCTGTGCCAATGGCACAGGAGCGACCTGCTTTTTACTTCAGTATTTCCTTTGCCCGGAGCTTGTCCTGCTCCAGCTGTTCCTTCAATTCCTCAAAGGAAGTAAACCTTCGTTCCGCCCTCAGCCTGTCTACGAAGCTGACCTGAAGATTTTTTCCGTATATATCCCCGTCAAAATCCAGCAGATGCACCTCCAGCCGCCTTTTCCTGCCGCCGGCAGTGGGTTTGCTCGTTATGGCCGCCATCCCCGGCAGCCTGCCGTTTTCTCCGGCTACGGCGGCATAGACGGCGTAGGCTCCATTGGCCGGAACCGCCCGCTTTTCCCCGATGGCTATATTGGCTGTAGGATAGCCGATGGCTCTCCCCTGCTGATCCCCATGAACAACACAGCCTTCCATAGTAAGGGGGCGGCCGAGAAGAAAGGCGGCTTCCAAAACATTTCCCGCCTGAATCGCCTGACGGATCCGCGTACTGCTGACCACAGCCCCGTCCTCCGTACAAATCAGCGGCACCTTTACCACCTGACAATTCTGCCCGGTCAGACCTGCCGAAAGCTCGGCCGCACAGCGGGCCAGCGTGTCGGCGGTCCCCCGGCCGCCAACCCCAAAGGTAAAGTTTTCCCCCACCAGGATGACCCTAGGGCGAACAGCTTTGAGGAGATCTTTCACAAAAGATTCCGGCGGCTGATCCGCCAGCTGACCAGTAAATTTCAATTCGAGCAGAAAATCAATCCCCTGCTCCCCCAGCAATTTGCGGCGCTCCGCCGGGCTGACCAGCTGAGGAGGCTCCTTCTTCGGGGCGATCACCGACAGAGGGTGGTTGGCAAAGGTGACGATCCCCACGGGCCTTATCCCGGAGGCCAGCGCACCATAAATAATTTTCCTGTGACCCACATGAAGTCCGTCAAAGGTTCCCAGGGCGATGGCGCCGTTGTAGCAGCTACTCTCGATCTCAGTAAACAAATTATATATTTTCATCTTCACCATATGTACAGCTTCTCCGGATAAATAGATTCCTTTGCCCCGTCAAACCGGCCTATCCCGCAAAAGCGGCCCTCGCACCAGACGGTAAGGAGCAGGGACTCTTCTTCCCCTTTCATCATCCCGGCTTCTCTGAGGCGAAGGGCATAGCTTGCGTCCCGGGTGGAAAGACCATTGGTAAAGGCTTTTTTTCTGGCCGCGGTCAGGTCATATCTGGGAAAATGACCCAAGTATTTTCCCGGGGGCAGAACTGGCAGGGCCGTAAAATCTTTTTCGGCGGTATCCGTCAGCTCTTCCAGGGAAACGGCTTCCCTCAGCGGGAAATCTCCCACCCTTGTCCGCACCAGGAAAGACATGGTGGCCGGGATGCCCAGGGCCCTGCCCAAATCTGTGCAAAGGCTTCTGATATAGGTTCCCTTAGAGCAGTCCACATCCAGCAGCAGAGTCTTACGCTCCCTGTCCGACCCCAGCAAATCAAAGCGGTAAATTTCTACCTGCCGGGAAGGAATGACGACCGCTTTATTTTCCCGGGCAAGATCCGCCGCCCGTCTGCCGCCGATTTTAACGGCAGAATACACCGGCGGCACCTGGGTTATCCGGCCGGTGAGGCTGTTTATTCCAGCCAGAATTTTCTCCCGGGAAGGAAATTCCCATCCCTCCGCCGCCCGGTTCACCACCCGGCCGGTATCGTCGCCGCTGTCGGTTTCTACCCCGAACAGCAGCTCCGCCCGATAGGATTTCCCCGCCGCGGCCAGATATTCGATAAACCGGGTGGCCCGACCTGCGGCTATCGGCAAAACGCCGGCTGCTCCCGGATCGAGAGTGCCGGCGTGGCCGATCTTTTTTGTTTTGAGAATTCTCCGCAGACTGCTCACCACGTCGTGCGAGGTCAGCCCCGGGGGCTTGAGAACATTGAGAAAGCCATCGAGGGCAAATTCCGGAATTTTATCCATGAGCTTCCCCCTCCACCAGGGATTTTACCGCCCTGATGACCTGCTCTCTGGCTTTATCCAGCGTCTCCATAATGATACAGCCGGCTGCCCGGTAATGGCCGCCGCCGCCAAACTCCATGGCCACGGAGCCCACGTCCAATCTCCTTGACCGGAGGCTGACCTTGCATCTTCGGGGCTGGATTTCCTTTATCAGCACCGCTACCTCTACAGTATCGATGACTCGAACGAAGTCGATAAAGCCGTCAGTGCTTTCAATATCTTTTACCTGCTCGTAGGGCAGGAAAAGCCCGCCGATTCTCCCATCGGAAAACAGCTCCATTGTCTGCACTGCTGCGGCCAGCGCCCGCTGCCGGTGGATGGGCCGGGCCTCCAGCGTTTCCGAAATAACGTTTGGCTCTGCCCCAGCCTCCACCAGAGCCGCCGCTGCCCGATGAGTCGAGGGTCTGGTATTGGAGTAACGGAAAAATCCCGTATCAGTGCAGATCCCGGTATAGAGGCAGGTGGCAATATCCCTGGTCAGTCCCCCCTGTCGGTCGAGTCCCACGATCAGATCGTAAATCAGTTCAGCCGTCGCCGATACGCGATAATCGCAGAAAAGGTAATCGGCCTGTTCATCATTGGTCCGGTGATGGTCAATATTTACGGCGGGGGTATTCCTCCCCACATAATCACGGACCCGGCCAACCCGGCCCAAATCCGTATCCAGGACCACCAGCAAATCAGCAGTCATCTCCCCAGGTCTTATCTCCTGCCTCCGGGATATATCAACAATCTCTTCGTAGCCCTTCAAAAAGCGAAAGGCAGCAGGCAGCCGGTCATCAAAGACCACCATCGCCTTTTTGCCGTTATTTTTCAGGTACTGGCAAAGCCCCAAAGCTGAACCGATTCCATCGCCATCCGGGCTTACATGGGCGGTGATGGCAATATTGCCCGCCTCAAGGATCCGCTGTCCTGCTTCAATCAGCGTCAGTTTTTTCATTTTCCCCCTCCTGGGAGACGGCTTTCCCCGTACTGCCATTAACGGCCTCTTCCTCATGAATGCGATTGATAAGGTTCTGAATATGACCGCTGTATTCCAGGGATTTATCAAGCTCAAAGGAAATTTCGGGAGTGAAGTGGAGCCGGACCCTCTGACCCAGCTCCCGGCGCATAAAACCCAAAGCGCTTTGCAGTCCTTCCCAGGTGTTCTTCAGCTGTTCATCGCTGCCCATCAGGCTCACATAGATTTTCGCGCTCCTCAAATCCCCGGTCATTTCCACTGAGGTAACGGTTACAAAGCCGATGCGGGGATCCTTCAAATCATAGAGAATGATTTTTCCGGCTTCCTGTTTCATCAGCTCCTGTACCTTTTCCACACGGAGTTGTGACATATTATTTCTCCATTAGTTCTTCTCGTCAGACTGGTTCAAATCATTGATATCAGTGGCGATTTCTTCCATAGCGTAGATTTCCAGCACATCGCCTTCCCGATAATCCCGGAAATCCTTTACGGTAAGGCCGCACTCATAGCCGCTGGCAACCTCCTTCACATCGTCCTTGAAGCGGCGGAGAGAATCCACCTCTCCATCGTAAATGACGATGTTGTCCCGGATGAGGCGGACCTTGGAATTATTGGTAATCTTGCCCTCAAGAACGTAGCTGCCGGCAATGACCTGCTTGGCGAACCTCAGGACCTGACGAATCTCTACCCGGCCCTGAACGATCTCTTTATACTTCGGCGCCAGCATACCGGACATTGCGTCCTTCACATCGTTAATGGCATCGTAAATTACCTGATAGGTACGGATGTCGATCTTTTCAGCATCGGCAACTTTTCGGGCATTTGCGTCGGGACGGACATTGAAGGCGATAATAAGTGCGTTTGAAGCGGCGGCCAGCATGACGTCGGACTCATTTACCGCGCCGACGCCGGAATGAATGATGCTGACCCTGACTTCATCGTTCTTGTTAAGGCTGAGGAGAGAGCTGGTTATCGCTTCAACGGAGCCTTGTCCGTCAGCCTTGATGAGTATATTGAGATCCTTAATGCTGCCTTCCTGAATCTGCTGGAACAGATCATCAAGAGAAACCTTCTTTTTATTGATAAGCTGGTTGCGCTGACGCTCAATGCGCTTTTCCGCAATGGAGCGGGCCAGCTTCTCGTCAAGGGCCGCCAGATCGTCACCGGCGGCCGGTACAGCATTGAGGCCAAGGACTTCAACAGGGGTGGAAGGGCCGGCTTTCTTGACGCTGTCACCCCGGTCATTGGTCATGGCCCGGACTTTACCATAGGTGGTCCCGGCAATGATGGAGTCGCCGATACGGAGGGTACCGTTCTGAACCAGGACGGTCGCTACCGGTCCGCGGCCCTTATCCAGCTGGGCCTCAATGATGATGCCCCGGGCTTCCCGATTCGGGTTGGCTTTCAGCTCCGCTACTTCAGCCACCAGCAGAATATTTTCCAGCAGGTCTTCAATACCGATCTTCTTCTTGGCGGAGACCGGTACCATGATGGCGTCGCCGCCCCATTCCTCGGAGACGATGCCCTGCTCTGCCAGCTGCTGTTTTACATGCTCCGGATTTGCGCCGGGCTTATCGATCTTGTTTACCGCCACGACGATGGGAACATTTGCCGACTTGGCGTGGTGGATGGCCTCTATGGTCTGGGGCATTACTCCATCGTCAGCGGCTACTACGAGGACTGCCACATCGGTTACCTGAGCGCCCCGGGCCCGCATGGCAGTGAATGCCTCATGACCGGGAGTATCCAGAAAGACGATTTTCTTACCCTGGCAGTTGACCTGATAGGCGCCGATGCGCTGGGTAATGCCGCCAGCCTCCTGGCTGGTGACCGAGCTGGAACGGATGCAGTCCAGGAGGGATGTTTTACCGTGGTCTACATGACCCATTACGGTGACGACCGGCGGGCGCAGAACCAGAGACTGGGATGAATCTTCGATTACCGGAATTTCAGTGGGGTCTACCTCTGGCGGCAGTTCTTCCACCTCAACCCCAAAGGAATCGGCAACCAGGACGGCTGTATCGAAGTCTATCTCCTGATTGATGGTGGCCAGAACCCCCATAAGCATGAGTTTCTTGATAATCTCAATCGCCGTGAGGCTCATCTTGCTGGCCAGATCCTTGACCGCAATGACCTCGCCCACCTTTATCTTCCTGGGACGGGCGATTTCTGCCTTCTGGGGGGGCTGGGCGATCCGGCCTTTATTGTCCCGGCCCTTTCCCTTGCCGCCGAAATTCTTCGGTCCTCTGGAACGGTTGTCCTCCTTGAAGCCATTGCGGCCCTTGCCGTTATCCCTGCCTCTTCCTTTGTCGTTTGTCTTGTTGCCGTGGGCGGCATTCTTTCCGCCCCGCTGCTGACCGCTGCCATTTTCATTTTCAAACCGGCGCTTGCCCCCTGAGCTGCCGCTGCCGTTATTTGGGGGCTGGGGAGCCGGCTGATTACTCTGAGGCCGATTTCCGCCGTTGTTGCGATCATTCGGCTGGCGGCGCTCGTTGTTATTCCCGGCGTTACTGCCGCCATTGGCATTGAGTCGGTTCTCCCGGGGAGCGTTGTTATTGCGGCTGCCTTGGTTCTCCCTGCGGGACTGTTCTCCATTGCGGCTTCCCTGCTGGGGCTGGGCGGCGGGCTTTGCAGCAGACTGGGGCGGGCGGGCTTTCTGCTCTGCCGGTTTTTCCGCCTTATTCTCAGCAGGTTCCGGCTTCTCGGCTTTTTTCTTTCCCGTCTCAGGCTTCTCAGCCTTTTCCTCTTTTTTCGGCTCCTCTTTTGGCTGGGGCGCGTCCGCTTCCTTCGACCGTTCAACCTTTTCTTCCGGCTTAGGCGCTGCCGGAGCCGGCTTTGCCGCAGCCGGGCGGACCGGCTTTCTGGCGGGCTTCGCCCCGGCAAGGGCTTCCTTGACAATGGACTGTCCGGCATCATCTACTCCGGACATATTATTCTTTACCTCGATGCGATGCTTCCTCAGAATCTCCAGTACGGTTTTGGTATCTACCTTCAGTTCCCGTGCCAGCTCAAATACTCTCATCTTCGACATTAATCCACCCCCGTGTTCTACTTCTTCAACAATTCCGGCGCCGCTATCTTTAATACCGATTTCTTAAATCCGTTATCGAGCACCGCGGCAATGCCTCTGGGGCTTTTCCCCAGAGCCTGGCCTATATCATTCCGGGTCAACGCTGTTATCAGCGTCACCTCGTTAATATCAGCTTCCTGCTGATATTTCTTCTTCACTCTTTCGGTGGCATCCTCCGCCAGAATGAGCAGTCTCACCTTGTTCATGCGGAGATTGCCTTCCACCTCCGGCTCGGCGGATACTGCTTTACCGGCGGCCTGAGCCAGGCCCAGCAGCTGTTTCAGCCGCCGGGCCTCCACCGGACTCATTCTACGCCTCCGAAAAGCTGGGCTCTTGCTTCGGCCAGCTTTTCCGCCGCCACCTGTTCCCTAAAGACTTTGGCAAACTGTTTTGTCTTTACCGCTACGTCAAAGCACTGGACTTTTTTGCATATATAGGCTCCCCTGCCGGGCTTCTTTCCCACTGGGTCGTAGGAAATTTCCCCTTCCGGGCTCCTGACGATCCTGGCCATTTCCTTCTTGGGATGGGGTTCCTTACAGCCGAGGCATAGCCTGATGGGGATTTTCTTCACCTTTGCCATAGCTTAGACCTCCTCAGCGTTAAAAGCCTCCGCTTCACCAATTTCCACAAAGCTCATGGATTCGTCTGCCTCATCGTCACCGATTTGGGATTCGCTCTTGATATCGATCTTCCAGCCGGTGAGCTTTGCCGCCAGCCGGGCATTCTGTCCTTCCTTGCCGATGGCCAGGGAAAGGTGCTCATCAGGCACAATCACCCGGGAAATCTTTTCTTCTTCATTGACGGCCACCGACAGGACCTGCGCCGGGCTGAGGGCGTTGGCAATGTATTTTGCCGGATCAGCGCTCCACTTCACGATATCGATTTTCTCGTTCCGCAGCTCGTTGACAATGGCCTGTACCCTCATTCCCTTCAGACCGACGCAGGAGCCTACCGGATCTACATCTTCATCGTTTGAGTGAACGGCGATCTTGGAACGCATACCCGGCTCCCTGGCTACCGATTTAATCTCTACCGTACCGTCAGCGATTTCCGGCACTTCATTTTCAAAAAGCCGCTTCAAAAGTCCCGGATGGGTTCGGGAAACCACGATCTGCGGTCCCTTGTTAGTCTTCTTGACCTCAATGATGAAAGCCTTGATTATCTCCCCTACCCGGTAGGTTTCCCCAATGACCTGTTCGGAGAGAGCCATCATGGCCGCGGTTTTACCGAGGTTGATGTAGACATGCTGCTTGTCCACCCGCTCGATCATGCCGGTAACGATGTCGCTCTCCTGACTGGAAAACTCGTCATAAATTATCCCCCGCTCCGCCTCGCGGATTTTTTGGACGACCATCTGCTTGGCATTCTGAGCGGCGATACGGCCGAAATTTGCCGGGGTGACATCGATCTCCAAAATGTCTCCCACCTGATAATCCGGGTTGATTGCCTGTGCCTCACCCAGGGAAATCTCCCGGACTTCATCATCGACTTCCTCAACGATGTTTTTCCTGGCGTAAATGTGGAAGCTGCCGGTTTCCCGGTTCAGCTCTACCCGAACGTCCGCGTTGGTGCCGGTATCGCGATGGTAGGCATTTACCAGGGCTTCCTCAATGGCTTCATACAGCACCTCCGGCTCGATCCCCTTGCCGGTACAGAGCATATTCAGCGCGTTGATAAATTCCCTGGCCCGCTCTTCTTCCTTCTGTTTCGGCTTAGCCCGACCCTTTCCTCTGCTGCTTTTTATCAAGACTTTTTCCTCCTGCTCATATTAAAAATCCTACTGTCAGTTGACTTAAATTTCTATATGAAGGCGTACCCGAGCGATCTTACTGCGCTGAATCTCCCAAAGGCTTTCCGGGCTTTCCCCTTCCAGCCGCAGGCAGCCTTTGTCTTCACTGAGGCCAGCCAGCCTGCCCACGATAGTTTTCTTCCCGTCAACGGGCTCGTAAAGGGAAACCTCCACTGCTTTGCCAGCCTCCCGGACAAAATCCCGATCCTTTCTCAATACCCGATCGAGGCCGGGGGAAGAAACCTCCAAAATGTAGGTCCCGGGAATAAAATCTTCCCGGTCCAGCTCCTCCTCGAGCTTTTCGCTCAGGGCCTGGCAGTCGCCAATTCCAATGCCGGACTCCTTATCAACGAACACTCTCAGGTACTGTTCATGCTCCTTCACAAATTCCACGTCGACCACTTCAAGCTCGCTGCCAGCCGTCAGCTGCCTGACGATCTCTTCCACCCGGTCCTCCACGGTGGAGCTTACGCTTTTTCCTTTTGCCACGCCCTTGTCCCCTTCGTAAATTTTCAAATAAGTAATGACTCCAAGTGGTAATCAATAAATGAAGAGTGGGCGTCCACCCACTCTTCAATCATAATACATTAACTTATGATTGGAGTATATCACCTTTGGGGCAGGATGTAAACATTTATCGCAAAAAAAAGGAATGTGCCGCTGCTGTCAGCAACACATCCCGATAATATCTACATACGTTTTACCGGCACCGGCCCCCGGGAGAGAGCAATCGCGCCGGTACGGACGATCTCAATGATCTCATACTCGGAGAGCACCTCGCAAAGGGCATCTATTTTGCTTTCTTCGCCGGTCAGCTCAATGATCACATTTTCCGGACCTACATCAATGATTTTTGCCCGGAAAATATTTACTACATTGGTGATATCCGCCCTGTCTTCCTTCGTGGCGTGAACCTTGATAAGCATCAGCTCGCGGCCGATGGAGTTGGCCTCGCTGAGGTTGACGATCTTTATCACGTCAATGAGCTTTCCCAGCTGGGTCACTACCTGGTTCAGCTCGTGATCACTGTCAACGGACACCACGATATTGATCCGGGTCACATCCGCCTCCTCGGTATAGCCGGCTGAAATACTCTCAATGTTGAAGGCGCGGCGGCTGATCAGTCCGGATACATGGGTAAGAACCCCCGGCTTGTTGTCTACAAGGACAGCGAGAAGATATTTTTTCACTTGTCATTACCTCCCAGCATCATATTATCCAGCGGCTCTCCCGGCGCAACCATCGGCAGAACATCATCGTCCTCAGGGATCATCACGTCTACCAGAGCCGGTCCCTGGTAATCGAATGCCTCCTGCAGCACCGGCTGCAGCTTCTCCGGTTCGCTGACTCTATAGCCCTTGACTCCCATTGCTTCCGCCAGCTTCACCAGATCGGTCTTCCCCTTCAGGATTGTGTTGGAGTAACGCTCGCCATAGAAAGCCCGCTGCCACTGGGTCACCATGCCCAGCATGTGATTGTGCAGGACGACCGCCTTTACCCAAATATCATTGTCCGCCGCGGTGGCAAACTCCTGGCAGTTCATCATGATGCTGCCATCTCCGGTGATGAGGACCACCTGCTTGTCCGGATTCGCCAGCTTGGCGCCGACAGCCGCCGGCAGTCCGTACCCCATCGTTCCCTGACCGCCGGAGGTAATAAATCTCCGCGGCTCTCTGGCGTTGTAGAACTGAGCCGCCCACATCTGATGCTGGCCCACATCCGTGACCACTATATCATCCTTGCCCAGCATAGCGCTGATGGCTTCCACCACCTGGGGCCCGGCTATGATATTCTCTCTCTTCACATAGGAAAAAGGCCTGTCCTGGCTCAGGGCCTTCACATGATTCAGCCAATTTCCGCAGGCTTTCGCAAAGTCAAAGGCCAACCCCTCCAGACTGTCGGCAAACCGGGGCAGAGTCCAGCCAAGGTCGCCCTTTACCTGATAATCCACCGGCACATTCTTTCCGATTTCCGCCGGATCCACCTCAAAGTGAGCGATTTTCGCATTGGGGGCAAAAACCTCCAGCTTACCGGTGACCCGATCGTCAAAGCGGACACCGATACCCAGGACGAGATCAGCCTCCGTCATGGCAATGTTGGCCGCATAGGAGCCGTGCATTCCCACCATCCCCAGGAAATAACCGTCGTCTCCAGCTATACAACCCAGACCCATCAGGGAGCTTACCACCGGTATTCCGGTGCGGGCCACAATGCGGCGGATCTCCCTTGAGGTTCCGGAAAGGGTAACGCCGCCGCCAATAAAGAGCAAGGGCTTCTTTGCCTGTTCCAGGGCTTTGACGACCTGCCGGATCTCGGTCTCTTCGCCGGGATTCTCCCCCCGGTAGCCCCTGAGATTTACCGTTTCCGGATAGCTGTAGTCAAATTTTGCCGCAAATACATCCTTGGCCACGTCGATGACCACTGGCCCGGGACGGCCGGTTCTGGCTATATAAAAAGCCTCTTTCAGGACCCGCGGCAGATCCTCCACCCGCTTTACCAGATAATTGTGCTTGGTGATGGGCGTGGTAATTCCAACGATGTCCGCCTCCTGGAAAGAGTCCTTGCCGATGTAAGGATTGCCCACCTGTCCGGTAATGCAGACCAGGGGAATCGAATCGATATAGGCAGTGGCGATACCGGTAACGAGGTTAGTGGCCCCTGGGCCGGAGGTGGCAAACACCACGCCAACCTTCCCGGTAGAGCGGGCATAGCCGTCAGCGGCGTGAACCGCCCCCTGCTCATGACGGGTCAAAATATGGGGGAAATCCATCTGATAGACAGCATCATACAATGTGAGGACAGAACCACCGGGATAGCCAAATACCACCTTGACTCCTTCTTTTCTTAGGCTGGTAATGATCGCCTCTGCACCATTCATCAACAAAACAATCCCTCTTTCCGGAGTAAAAAAATAAATCGGCCGGTAAAACCACCGGCCGAAGCTGACTAGGTTTACAGCGTTACATTCTATCACAGATTATTTCAAAACGCTATAGAGAGTATCAATATTCTTTTTCATGGTCTCCAGATAGGAATTTTCCGCCTCCGGCCCGGCTTCACCAGTAACGCAGGGGTCAAGGACAACGATTGTTGCGCCCGTTTCTCTGGCAATAGTCTCGGCCGCTCCCGCCGGATACTGGGGCTCAACGCAGAGAACCTTCACCGGCAGTGCTTTCACCGAAGCGATGGTTTCTTCCAATTCTTTCGGCGTTGGTTCTGTCCCAGGCTCCCGCTGGATCGTCCGGACGATATTCAGCTTCTGCTCCTGGGCAAAGTACGGGAACGCCTCATGAAAGGTAACGATATCCCGGCTCTTCAGCTCCTTCAATTTGTCACCGGCGTACTGCTGAAGCTCCGCCAGCTGACCGTCATATTCCCGGGCATTTCTTCTGTATGCGCCGGCGTTGGCCGGGTCAAGGGCCGCCAGACTTCTGGCGATCCCTGCCACCTCCTCCCTGGCGTAAGCTATCCGCAGCCAGACATGGGGATTTATTTCCTCGCCCTCTCTGATCAGGGGGATACCGGCGGAGGCGGTGACCACCGCCAGGCGTTTATTTGTTTCCACAGCCTTGGCCAGAAAGCTCTCCATGCCGCCGCCATTGACGATAAAGACATCTGCCCCGGCAAGCTTCTTCATGTCCTCGGCCGTGAGGCTGTAATCGTGGAGACAGCCGGTCTGGGGAGCGGTAAGGTTTGCGACGGTCACATCCGGCACTCCCCTGGCAACATTCAGCGTCATAACATACATGGGAAAGAATGAGGTCAGGATTTGCAGCTTCTCCCCATCCTTTCTGGCTATGGCCTTCAAGGCATTTTGCTGTTTTACGGCATCCTCCCTGCTGACTTGAGTGACAGTTTCCGGCTGGCGGCCTTGTCCCGGCTCATGCACATGGACCGGCGCCGGCTCGCTGCCGCAGCCGGTCACAAGCAGCACTGCCGTAAGAACCATCCCCAAGAGGGTAAATAATCTTTTTTTCAAACTAAACATCCTTTCAAGAGACTGCGCGTTTATTTGGCACAAATGAGCTGGGAACCAATTATTCTCTATCGGGCATATTCTTTCATGGCCGCCGTAAGGGCGGCAATTTTTCTGCCAATATCATCAGCCAGCGTTATATCCGAAACCACCGCGCAATGCTCTGCCCCCACGGCAGCTACCGCGCCGATATTATGTTCCTTTATCCCGCCGATAGCCACGAAGGGCAGCCCCGTTCCAGCGTACGTATCAGCGGCCAGCTCGATGTAGTCGAGACCGGTGACCGGCGCCGCCTGTTCCTTCGTTCGGGTAGGATAAACGGGCCCGGCGCCAATGTAATCGATAACGCCCCTTCTATAAAGCTCCACCGCTTCCTTCAGATCCGATGGATTATGGGTGGACAGGCCGATGACCAGCTCCTCTCCCACCAGCTCCCGGACGGCGGCGGCTGGCAGGTCATCCTGTCCCACGTGAACCCCGTCGGCTCCGATCAAAAGAGCCAGATCCACATAATCATCTACCATGAGAGCCGCGCCGTACTCAGCGGTGAGCTGTCTGAGAAGCAGGCCCTCCTCATACATGGCTCGGAGGGCTTTTTTCTTTTCCCGGTATTGGACAAATTTTACTCCCGCCGCCAACGCCTCCCGAACCAGGTTAATATTGCCCCGTCCTGCCGACTGTCCCTCATCGGTGATGGCGTATATGGGACTTTGTTCAAAGCAGACCATCGCTTTTTCCCGGCCTAAAATTTCTTTTTTCATCTATATCACCTCTATATCACCTCAAAAGGATCAGCGGAGCTCTGCTCTTCCCTGACATCTATTTCATAGCCCCGCCGGGCCAGCTCCTTACTCACCCGGCCGGCAATCACTCCGGCAATAAGCTGCTCCGTAAAAAAATGTCCCGCGTCGATAACCGGCAGCCCAAGCTCCTGAGCATGACGGGCCTCGTGATACTTTACATCGCCGGTCACGTATACATTTGCCCCGGCCAAAACCGCCTTGTCGATAAATTCTCCCCCGGCCCCGGAACAGACGGCCACCCTTTTCACCGGCTTCTTCCCGTTCCCGAAGGGGCGCACAAGGCGGACATGACCTGCTCCCAGTTTATCCCGGACAGCTTTGGCAAATTCGCAGAGATCCAGCGGGGCTTCTGTCTCCCCCATCCGTCCGAGGCTGTCCCCCGTATCGGTGATCATGAATGGCTGCAAGGCCCGAAGTCCCAGCTTCCCCGCCAGAACATCGTTTACCCCGCCTTCGGTAATATCGAGATTTGTATGGGCGGCAATCACCGCGATATCCCGGGACAAAAGCTTTTGCAGCAGCCGCCCCAGAGGGAGATCCGTCCGCAGGTGCTTCTGTCCCCGAAATATTACCGGGTGATGGGCGATTATCAGGCCGCAGTCCCTTTCAATGGCCTCGTCGGCCACCGATTCCAGCACGTCAAGACAAGTCATTATTTTGCCGACCCTTCGGGCGGGACTGCCCACCAGCAGGCCGGGGTTATCCCAGTCCTCCGCCAGGCGCTTCGGCGCCCAAGCTTCCATTATGGACATGACCTCCGCTACAGAACATTCTTTTTTCATATCGATTTCTCCCATATGGCCAGTTCCTGCTTCTGCCGGAGGTATTCCAACGAGCCTCCGGCGTTCTTTCCCTGCTCCATACCGGCAACCGCCCGGCGGAGCCGGATGATATTTTCTTCAGCGTACTTCATCCAGAGCGTTGGCATTTTCTTTTTCAGGTATACCCCCGTTATCAGCTGTTCCTCGGGGAGAGAACATACGGACCCGCCTGCCTTTTCAAAAGCCAGCGCCACATATAAATGCCCGTTTTCTTCGGCCAGGGACTCATCCACGATCTGCCAGCCTTCCTCGCAGAGGCTCCGCCGCACTTCGATTAAATCAGTCTGGGGCTGGAGAACGAGCCTTGGATTATTGAACATTACCGCCCGGCCCTCAGCGAGAATATTCAGCATCAGCTTCCCGCCCATACCGGCGATGGTTATCAGCTCCACCTCCCCCGGTGACAAGGAAGCCAGTCCGTCCCCCTGCCGGACTTCTACCAAATCCGAAAGGGCTTCGCCCAAAATGGCGCGGCGGGCAGCCTCACAGGGACCGGTATTCTTGTCCGAGGCAATAACTTTTTTGCAAATCCCTCTCTTTACCAGCTCGATGGCCAGTCTGGCGTGATCCGTGCCGATATCCGCCCCCTGCTTGTAGCTCCCTGTTCCAGCCAATTGGGCTACTGCCTCTAAACGGAGCCCTAAATTCATTCTGCTACCTCACTTTATAGTGCCATTGTTAAAGAAAATGCTACAGGCATTTGCCTTTCTGCGTTCAGCGGCGGTGGAGATATCATTTCCATCCTCTTAGCTGATGAAACAAATTAAAGTAGGAGGCATCCTTTTGCCGTTATCGTATAAGTATATTTCAATATATCAAAAAAAACAGAAAACGCCAACGGAATTTTTCAAATTCCGTTGGCGTTTTTTTAATCGAGAAAATCCCGGAGCTTACGGCTGCGGCTGGGATGCCGGAGCTTGCGGAGAGCCTTCGCTTCTATTTGCCGAATGCGTTCTCTCGTCACGCCGAAGCTCTGTCCTACCTCCTCAAGGGTTCTTGCCCGTCCATCGTCAAGGCCAAAGCGCAGTCGGAGGACTTTCTTCTCTCTGGGGGTAAGGGTGTCCAGAACCTCCTCCAGCTGTTCCTTCAGGAGGGTGAAGGAAGCGGCATCAGCCGGCGCCGGTGCATCATGGTCCTCTATGAAGTCTCCCAAGTGGGAATCCTCCTCTTCACCGATAGGCGTCTCCAAGGAAACTGGCTCTTGAGCGATTTTCAGAATCTCCCTGACCCGTTCCACATTAAGGTCCATCTTCTCTCCGATTTCCTCCAGGGAAGGATCACGGCCCAGCTCCTGCAGTAGCTGACGGGACACCCTTATGAGCTTGTTGATGGTTTCCACCATGTGAACGGGGATCCGGATGGTCCTGGCCTGATCGGCGATGGCTCTGGTAATGGCCTGACGGATCCACCAGGTGGCATAGGTACTGAACTTGTAGCCCTTGTTATAATCAAATTTCTCTACGGCCTTTATCAGGCCGAGATTTCCCTCCTGAATGAGGTCAAGAAACAACATACCCCTGCCTACGTAACGCTTGGCAATGGACACCACCAGCCGGAGATTTGCCTCGGCCAGCCGTTTCTGAGCTTCCACATCACCATTTTCCATCTGCTTTGCCAGCTGAATTTCTTCGTCGGCAGTCAGGAGGGCCACCCGGCCAATTTCCTTCAGGTACATACGGACCGGATCATCAATGGCGATTCCTTCCGGCACGGAAAGATCCAGCTCGGGACCATCCTCCTTGCCGTCCTCGTCTTTAGAGTCTCCCTCAATGCCCAATCCGTCACTATCATCACCAACCAGGGAAATACTCTTGTCGAGCTCGTCATCTACCAGGGAAATTGAGTCTCCATCCTCTCCTTCATCGGGCTCATCATCATTTTCGATTTCCAGCCCCTGCTTGAAGAGACGGCTGTATATTTCATCCAATGTTTCCGTATCTACGAACCGATTTCCGATGGCGGCCGCTATATCATGGTTCGTTATGGAATTTTGATTGTGCCTGGCCTTTTGAACGAGCGCCTCACAGAGCTTGCCCACGTCCTCCGAGAGCAAAGACTCGTCTTCTCCGCTAAGGGCTTTTTCATTTTGAGCCTGAACGCTGCCGGCGGCATTTTTCGATTGCTTTGCCGCCTTCTGCTTCAGCTCTTTTTCTTTCTTCCTCTGCTTCTGTTTGGCGTCTTTCCCTTTGGCGTTCTCCAGTTCTACCTTTGCCAATTCTCCCGGGGTCGGCTCCGGCAGACCGTCTTTATCTTCCCTGTTTACCGCTTCAGACAGCTTATCCAACGCGGCGGCGGAGAGAGTTTCCCGCTCCGCCATTTCTTTCTTTTCCAGCTTGACAGCGGTCTTTTCCGGCTTTTCTACAGGGACAGAATCGGATTTTAGGACTGCGGCTTTTTTTCTGGCCGGGACCTTCTTTTCAACCGTTTCCTCTACTGCTTTTTTCTCCGCCGCCGGTTTATTTATCTCCGGCTTCTTCTTGTCCGGCTTTACTTCCTCATCCGGCTCCTTTTTTTTCGCCGCCTCTGCTGCTGTAACAGTCTCAGCCTTTACATCAGCCGGCTTAACTTCCTTGACAGCTTTCCCGGCTGCGAATTCCTTCACCGGCTTTTTCCCCGCTGTCTCGGTTGAAGTTTTCGCCTGCCCAGGGGGGATCTTTTTTTCTATTACCTCGGACTCTTTGGCCGGAGCCTTTTTAACCGTTTTTTTTGCCGGTTTCTTTTCCGGTTGCTTCCGGGCAATCTTCCCGGAAGCAACCTTTTCCGCCGCAACAGCTCTTCCGCCAGTTCTTTCTTCTGTCTTTACTTCCTCAGCTTTTTTCTTTGCCGCCATCTCTGTCCCTCCCTCCGTTTTCTTTATTTCAGCCGCCTGAGAATTTCTTGCCACTGTCCAGCCCATCCATTTCTTTTTTCAGCCGGGATGCCTCACGCAGAGCGGCAAGGGATCCCTCGGTATTTCCTTTATGGTCAAGAGCGTCAGCCAGAAGCCGCTGCTCCTCGTATTTATTCTTTAATACTGCCCGGCGGATCACCGCGATACATTCCTCGAAAAGACCCATCAGATCCTCGCCCGGCACGGCGCTCATTATCGCCCGGGACAGTTCGGCCGACGAGATTTCGTCAAGACTGCTCTCCGACAATTCCCGGCCGGCGGCAACGTCCTTGACAAAGGAGGCGATGATTCCCCTGACCAGAGGATCAGGGTACTCCTCAAGGGGTATTTCCGCCAGCAGATACGGCAGCGCTCCGGCATCCTGCCACAGCTGGCGAAGGATGACCCGTCCCGCGTTGCGCACAGACTGCTCCACCCGTACCCGAGCTGCACCGGTCGTTCCCTGTCCCGGCTCCTCCTTCTGACGGACTGTCTGGTCAGCCGCTACCGTCACTCGACTCCGGCCAGCCTGCCCGGCTCCGACATACTCCGGCTGAGGCCGGTAACGGGCTACGCTTTGGGAGATAATCCCTTCATCAATCGACAGTCTCCCGGCTACCTGACGAAGGTAATGATTATAATTAACCACGTCATCCCTTACGGAATAAAGCACCGGCAACACGCTTTTCAGGGCCTCCTGCCGTCCTGCCTCGCTGCCCAGCCTGGCTTTTCCAAAAAGAAAATTCAGCTGGTAGTCAATTACCGGCTGGGCCGCTTCCATCAGGCGGGAGAATGACTCACTGCCCTGCCGCCGGACAAATTCGTCCGGATCCTTTCCCTCCGGGACAATGAGTACCTTTGCCTTTGCCCCGGCCTCTCGCAGAATACCCAGCGCCCGCATGGTGGCATTCTGCCCGGCGGCATCGCTGTCATAGCAAAAATAAACCTCTGGGGCGTAGCGCATCAGCAGGCGGCACTGTTCCCTGGTAAAGGCGGTGCCCAGCGAGGCCACCACATTCCTTATCCCGGCGGCCGCCAGAGATATGGCGTCCATGTAGCCCTCAACCACGATCACCTTTCCCGCGGAGCGGATTGCCTTTGCCGCCCGGTCAAGACCGAACAGCATACGGCGCTTGTTGAACAATGGGGTTTCAGGAGAGTTCAAATACTTCGGCTCGCCGCTGTCCATGACCCGGCCGCCGAAGGCCACAATACGGCCCCTTTCATCGGCAATCGGTATCATCACCCGATTGCGGAAACGGTCGTAGACGCCGCCCCGCTCGCTCTTTTTTACCAAGCCGGCTTCTAAAAGCAGGGATTCGCTGATACCGCGCCTTTGGAAAGCCGTATTGAATTTATCAAAGGAATCCGGGGAAAAGCCCAGGGAAAACTCGGAAATTATCCCGTCGCCAATGCCCCGGGCGGTCCAGTAACTTCTGCCCGCCGCACCCATTTCCGTCTTCGTAAGGCAGTTGTGGAAATAGTCCCTCGCCATTTGCAGAACCTGACGGAGCTGGTTGTAATGCTGATCCCGCCGGAGTTCCTCCGGGGATTTTTCCGCTTCCGGCAAGGGCATTCCCAAACGGTCCGCCTGAAGCTTCAGGGCTTCAAAAAAAGAGACATTTTCCGCCAGGGAAATAAACTTAAAGACATTTCCCCCCGCATGGCAGCCGAAGCAATAGAAGAAACCCTTTTCGCCGTTTACGGAGAAGGACGGTGTCTTCTCCTGATGAAAAGGGCAGCAGCCCCAGTAATTGTTTCCCTTTTTCTTCAGGGGAACGTAAGCTGAAACGACGCTGACTATATCAGAGGCCTCTTTTACCCGCTCTATAAAATCTGTCATGGCAGCGCTTCTCATGAGCTATCCTCCCCCGCAGCGGCCGGTCCTGTCCCGGCGCAAACAGTAACGGAAGGAGTAACCAATCCGGTGCCAACACGATAATCTCGGGACTCTCTCTTTCACTGTTGGAAAATTCGCCGTTTGTGACAATTTTCCTGCTTTTTTATTACACAAGTCGCTCAAATTTTCTCACAGCCTATATATTCTGCGGTTGAGTCGATTCTCCCTTTTCCTGCAAAATAAAGATAAATCTTGCGCCAGGAAAGAATTTATATGATATAATCAAGGGCAGTCCAAACGGGCGCATAAAATTTTAAGGTGATGCTTATGGCAAAAGTAAAGGAATTTTTCTTTCCCTGCTGATGCTTCTGGCAATATCAGGAATATTTTTCATCCCGGCCAAAGAGGCGTCCGCTGCCCGGCCCTCCATTTCCGCTGACAATAAAGCCTTCGATATTCTAACCGGGAGCTATGTTCTCACCGGCAATGTCCGGGTAGAAATCGGCCAGCGGATCATCACGGCCGATAAGGCCACGGTAAACCTGCTGTCCATGGTGGTTACCGGCGAAGGTAATATCAACCTTTTCAGCGCCGAAGACGACATCACATTCAGCGGGGACAGGGTAACGGTAGTCGGCCCTGATAAGACGGCTTCCGTTACCGGGCACGCCTCCTTTAAGCAGGGCGAGACCAGCATTACCGCCGACGATGCCTCCTACAACTGGCAAACCAAGCTGGCCGTCTTCAGTCAGAATGTCTGTCTGACCATCAACGGCAACCGGACAAATCATGAAAGTCTTACCTACCATGTAATAAACAGGACCGTAGAAGAGGCTTCTCCCGCCCTGTAACAGCCATAAGCTTTCTCCCTTTCAATTAAGCGAGCGGCGGGCGTTCGCTCTGGCTGACCGGCCGGAACCGCTGTCTCCATCGCCGCCGGCGCCCGGAAGAAAAGGAAGTGGTAACGGTTTTTCTCTGAACAATAGCGGTATAATAATTCAGAAAGGAGTTTTCCCATTGAAACTGATTTCAAAAAACCTCACAAAAAAAATCGCCGCCCTTATGACGGCGGCGGCAATTTTCCCTTCTGCTCTTATTCTCCCGGCCAAAGCGGAAGCCTTTAACTTGGGCGGCGCCATCGGCGGGGCGGTTGTCGCCGGCGCCCAGGCCCAGCAGGTCGGCGCTCAGATCGATTACTTCGATGATCAGGGCCGAGATGAATTTTATCAGGACATGAAAAATTCTTACGGGGTAAACGATGACCCCGTACTGAATGCCAAAGTGGACGAGCTTATGGTCAATCTCACTGCCGGCGTCGGCGCGATTGACCCCACGATTTACGACAAGCCGTACAATTATTTCATCAATACCGACACCAGTTTCAACGCTTTCTGCTCCCTTGGCCACAATATCAGTATCAACACCGGCCTCTTCGATATGGTCGACAATATGGACGAGGTTGCCGTAGTCATTGCCCATGAAATTGGCCACGGCCAAAAGGAGCACGTAAAGAAAGGCTTCAAAAAAGGCACTACCCTTTCCGTCATCGCCGCTGGTATCGGCGGCGGCTCCTCCGTAGGCATCGCCGTTGCCACCTCCATCTTGGCCAATCAGGTAAAGGCCCATAACGTCACCAAGCCCCAGGAGCGGGAAGCCGATGCCCTCGCCTTTGATTACCTGGTCAACACCCCCTACAATTTAGGCGCTACGGCGGCGATCTGGCAGCGAGTCCTCGATAAGAGCGGTAACTCAAAATCTGATTTCCTTGGAGCCATCTTCTCTCCCAATGACCACCCCGGCCACATTGAACGGCGGG
>CAJTSO010000008.1:0-27893 GCA_910579115.1 uncultured Selenomonadaceae bacterium | reverse complement strand
CGCCTACAGCAACAATGCCGTAACCGTAGCCGACGGCACCGTGTCCGTAAACGGCAAGCCGGTCTTTACCCCGGTGGACGTGGAAGAAATGTCCGGCGCCGAACGCAGCTACTTTATCGCCGGAAGACTTGCCCGGCTTTACCACGGAGCAAATCCCTCCGCCCTGACGGCAGTAGCCGAGGGCAGCTCAGTTTACGTCGGCGATACCCTCATCTTTACCGCTTCAGAGGACGACGAAAGCGCCGAGACTATCGCCGCCAGCCTGAACGAAGCTCACAAGCTGCCAACCCCAGCCAATAACAAGGACAAGAAAAAGAAGAAAAAATAGAATATTTGTCAATATCATACATCACCTAAAAAGCAGGCGGTCTGAGATTCAAAATCTCAGGCCGCCTGCTTCCTTTTACTTTACAGAGTGGAGTAGGCCAGCTTGCCCTTTGCCGCCTTCTCATAAGCTTTTTTGTATTCGCCGCTGAGAATATTCTCCCACCAGTCGCGGTTATCCAGATACCATTGAATCGTCCGGCTGATCCCCTCGTCAAACTTCGTTTCCGGCAGCCAGCCCAATTCCTCGGAAATCTTCGCAGGATCAATCGCGTAACGGCGGTCATGACCAAGTCGGTCAGGAACAAAGTCAATAAGCTCCTCCCCCTTACCCAGCGCCCTCAGTATCGTTTTCACCACATCGATATTAGCTCGCTCATTGTGGCCGCCGATATTGTAAACTTCACCGATCCGGCCCTTTTCCAAAATGAGATCGATAGCGGCGCAGTGATCCTCCACATAGAGCCAGTCCCGGACATTTTTCCCATCTCCGTACACCGGCAGCTTTTCCCCTGCCAGGGCCTTCACAATCATCAGCGGAATCAGCTTTTCTGGAAAGTGGTACGGTCCGTAATTGTTGGAACAGCGGGAAATCGTAGCCGGCAATCCATAGGTGCGGTGATAAGCCATCACCAGCAAATCAGCGGAGGCCTTCGAGGCCGAATAAGGGCTGGAAGTATGAAGCGGCGTCATTTCGGTAAAAAATAAATCAGGCCTGTCCAGCGGCAGATCTCCGTAAACCTCATCCGTGGAAACCTGATGATAGCGGACTATGCCAAAATCACGGCAGGCATCCATCAGCACCGAGGTACCGATAATATTCGTCTTCAGGAATACATCAGGATTGGCAATTGAACGGTCCACATGGCTTTCGGCCGCAAAGTTTACCACCACGTCCGGCTCTTCCGTCCGAAACAGCTTCGCCACCTGCTCCCGATCAGTTATATCTCCCTTAATGAATCGGAAATTCGGCTTCGCCAGAGCCGGCATTACCGTCTCATAATTTCCTGCATAGGTGAGGCAGTCATAGCAGATTATTCTGTCATACGGGCGCTTTTTTAGCAGATAATAAACAAAATTACTGCCGATAAAACCGGCACCGCCGGTTACTACTATATTCATTTTTTATTCCTTATTCCTCATAAACAAAATTCAGGCTGTCCAGCCGGTCCCTGAGCCGGGGCGCTTTTGCATCCTTATCCGACAGTTTAACAGGCTTAACCGGCCAGAGGATACCTATCTCCGGGTCGTTCCAGCAAATATTTCCGTCGCACTCCGGAGCGTAATAGTTATCCGCCTTATACTGAACCTCTACCTCTTCTGTCAGGGTTATAAACCCATGAGCAAAACCCCGGGGGACATAAATCTGCTTATGATTTTCCGCCGACAGCTCCACCCCGGTCCACTTGCCAAAGTTGGGAGAGCCCTTGCGGATATCTACGGCCACATCGAAAATACTTCCTCTCGTGGCCCGAATGATTTTCGCCTGACAACAGGGATTCAACTGATAGTGCAGGCCCCTGAGGATCCCCTTCTCCGCCGAATAAGAGTGATTATCCTGGACCCACCGGTTTGTAATGCCAAACTCCGCCAGCTTCCTTTCCGACCAGCTTTCCATGAACCAGCCCCGGGAATCGCCAAAAACATCGGGCTCTATAACATATACTCCCGGCAAAACCGTCTCTGTTACCTTCATTTTCTCTCCTTCAATATTTCCAGCAAATACTCGCCGTATTCGTTTTTCTTCAAGGGAGCCGCCAGCTTTTCCACTGCCGCCTCATCGATATAACCCATGCGGTAGGCGATCTCCTCAACGCAGGCAATCTTCAGTCCCTGCCGCGCCTGAATAGTCTCCACAAAGGAAGCGGCCCGAAGCAGCGACTCATGAGTTCCCGTATCCAGCCAGGCGTATCCCTGACCAAGGGTTTCTACCCGGAGCTTTCCCTGTTCCAGATAAATCTTATTGACATCGGTTATTTCCAATTCTCCTCGGGCCGATGGTTTTATGGACTTTGCAATATCCACGATCGTCTTATCATAAAAATACAAGCCCGTCACCGCGTAATTTGACTTTGGTTTCGCCGGCTTTTCCTCAAGGCTCAACGCGTTGCCCTTTTCATCGAAATCCACGACGCCGTACCGCTGAGGATCCCGGACATAGTAAGCAAATACCGTTGCCCCTTCCCTTTTGGAAACGGCCCGCTTCATACACTTTGCCATATCGGCCCCATAGAAAATATTATCGCCGAGAATCATTGAGCAACCATTACCGGCGATGAAATCTTCGCCGAGAATGAAGGCCTGCGCCAGCCCATCAGGACTAGGCTGCACCGTATAGCTGATGTTCAGCCCCCATTGGCTGCCATCTCCCAGCAGTTCACTGAAGCTTTCCGTATCCCGCGGAGTCGAAATCACGAGAATATCCCTGATCCCCGCCAGCATCAGCGTGGAAAGAGGATAGTAAATCATCGGTTTGTCGTAGACGGGCATCAGCTGCTTACTTACCACCCTGGTCAGCGGATACAGCCGGGTACCAGATCCACCGGCAAGAATTATTCCCTTTTTCACCATCGTACATCCCCCAGGAAACTCATTTTACAGTCATTATAATGCAGTCCTTCAGGAAATTGCAAGGCTATTTCTGCCTCTTTCCATTCAGCGGCGCTGGAAATATCATCTCCACCCTGTTGTCAGCGGGGCAAACTGCTGCGTAAGACCTTAAAGCAGGAGACAGCTTTTAGCCGTTGTACCCCAATCACCGGCAAGAGAAAAGGACTGCCGGAAAGCAGCCCTTTTCTCAACTTCACCAAAGCAAGAAGGCGATCAAAAAGCGTCGTCAACCACAACGATTGTCTGGTCACGGTTCGGTCCGACCGAAACGATCCCCAGGGGAATCCCGCTAACCTCTACCAGCCGGTTCAAATAAGCCCGGGCCTCTACCGGCAGATCCTCAAACCTGCGGATACCGGAAATGGGCGTCATCCAGCCCTTGAAGGTTTCGTAAACCGGCTCTACCTCAGCCAGCACTTTCAGGCTGGCCGGGATCTCATTAAGGATCTGGCCCTTGTATTTATAGCCGACGCACATTTTAATTTCTTCCAGGGTGTCAAGGATGTCAAGGCGGGTAATCGCCATGTAATCAATGCCGGAAATCAGACCGGCATAGCGGACGATAAAGGCATCCAGCCAGCCGATCCGGCGGGGACGGCCGGTAACGGTACCGTACTCATAACCTGCCTCCCGGATCCTGTCCCCGATTTCATTGATCTGTTCCGTGGGGAAAGGCCCTTCGCCCACCCGGGAGCAATAGGCCTTCACCACGCCGTATACCTTGTCGATCTGGCGGGGGGCAATGCCTGCTCCTACCGTTATACCGCCGGATACGGGATGAGACGCGGTGCAGTACGGATAGGTGCCATAATCAATATCCAGCATAGTGGCCTGGGCGCCCTCGCAAAGAATCTTGTGCCCCGCCTTTATCTCATCCTGAATGAGCGCGATAGTGTCGCAGACATAAGGCTTCAGGCGGCGGGCATATTCCTGGTACTCCTTCAGCATCGCTTCATAATCCAGGGGCTCCGTCCCATAGAGCTTTACAAGAATATCGTTCTTAATGGCCAGGTTTTCCCTGAGCCGCTTCGCGAACTCCTCCTCATCAATGAAATCACAGACCCGGATGCCGATACGGTTATCCCGGTCTTCGTAGCAGGGGCCAATGCCATTCTTCGTGGTACCCACCTTGGCATCGCCCTTGGCTTCCTCCAAAAGACCATCCAAAAGGTTGTGGTAAGGAAGGACAACATGGGCCCGGTTGGAAATGCGCACACCGCTGACATCAACGCCCTTGGCGATCATTGCATCCATTTCCGCCAGCATATTCTTCGGATTAAAAGCTACCCCGTTGCCCACAATGCACAGGGTCCCCTTGAAAAGAATCCCTGACGGCATAAGGCGCAGCTTATATTCCTGATTATTCACGGCAACGGTATGACCGGCATTGCTGCCGCCCCCATAGCGGACAACGGCCTCGGCCTGCTGGGCCAGATAATCCACGATCTTACCTTTACCTTCGTCACCCCATTGGGTGCCCAATACTGCTACTACTGACATATTTACCACTCCAATTTTTATTAAGGTTGGCAGTCACAAAGCCGGAGAAACTGCATTCCGCCGCTTCGGCAGCCTCTGTTTTTTCAATTAAAGTCCGAAACGGGCAAAAATCATATCCACATTGCGGAGGAACCACTGAACATCAAAGACCTCATCAATCTCGGCCTCGGTGAGCACCCGGCTGATATCTGGATCCTTCCTGACATTGGTATGGAAATCCTCGCTCTCCAGCCAGCGCTTCATGGCATTGCGCTGTACCCATACATAGGCATCCTCCCGGAGAACGCCTTTGGAAACGATGGCCAGCATAAGCCGCTGGCTGTATATGAGCCCGCCGGTCTTGTTGAGATTTGCCATCATGGCCTCAGGATAAACCAGCAGCTTATCGATAATATTGGTAAACTTCCGCAGGCAATAATCCACATTGATGGTGGAATCCGGAAGGATGACCCGCTCTACAGAGCTGTGGGAAATATCCCGCTCATGCCACAGGGTGATATCCTCCATGGCAGCAATGGCGTTGCCCCGGACAAGGCGGGCCATACCGGCCACCCGTTCGCAGGTAATGGGATTGCGTTTATGAGGCATTGCGGAAGAACCCTTCTGACCAGGGCTGAAATATTCCTCTGCCTCACGGATATCAGTCCGCTGAAGGTTGCGCACCTCGGTAGCAAACTTCTCCAGCGAGCTGGCGACAATCGCCAGGGTAGTCATGTATTCGGCATGACGGTCCCGCTGGATTACCTGAGTGGCCAGGCGAACCGGCGTAAGCCCCAGCTTCTTGCAGACGATCTGTTCAATGCGGGGATCAATATTTGAATAGGTTCCTACCGCGCCGGACAGCTTGCCAACCGCCACGATCCTGCGGGCATGCTCCACCCGTTCAATATTGCGCTCCACCTCCGCGCTCCAAAGGGCCAGCTTGAGGCCAAAGGTCATGGGCTCCGCGTGGATACCGTGGGTACGGCCGATGCAGGGAGTGTGTTTGAATTCGGCGGCCCGGCGGCGGAGAACCTCCCGGAATTTACGAAGATCCTCCAAAATGATGTCGGCGGACTTCCTCATCATGACCCCCAGGGCCGTATCCTTAACATCGCTGGAGGTGAGTCCCCTATGAACGTACTTGGAATCATCGCCTACGTACTCCGCCACATTCGTCAGGAAGGCAATAATATCATGGTTGGTCACTTTCTCAATTTCGTGAACCCGGGCCAGATCAAATTTTGCCTTTGCCCGGATATTCTTAGCCGCTTCCATCGGGATTTCTCCCAGCTCCGCCATGGCCTCACAGGCACAAAGCTCAACCTCGAGGATCTCCTCGAACTCATGCTGCAGCGTCCAAATATTGCCCATTTCCGGATTGGTATACCGCTGAATCATATAGCTGCCCTCCTAAATTATCGTACAGCGCCTGCCTTGCCGGTCACTTTCATTGGCAACAGGCACGCAAAAATTACGGGAGGAGACATCTCTTCCCCCCGCATATCATACCTTCATTCCGTTAAACTGTCAATGAAAACAACCCCTAAGGGGAAAGTATACAGGTTCACTCGCCAGCCCCCGCAAAGCATCCCGGCAAAAAGCCTGTTCGCTACAGACATTTTTCATCTTATTTGGCTAGGATTCGTCATGAAAAAATTCCCCGGCCTTACCGCAAAGCCGCCAGATTTTCACACTTTTGTGCAGAGGAACAGAACATGAAATTAAGCCGCCGCAGCTTTCTCAGGGGCCTTCTCCTGACCGCCGGAGGTCTTGCCGCCTCCGGCTGCAATCCGACAAAAATAAAAAATGCCGCCGACAAGCTCTCCGCCCTAGGCAGCTGTGAAAGCGCCATCGAATTTCCCCGCCAGATCGTCGCCGCAGACAACCGCTCCGGCCGGACGATAATGTGGCAGACAAAGCCCAATGCCTTTGAGGGAAAAGTATCTGTCTTACTGCGGGATATGAAATCCGGCCGGGAGACCCTCTTTACGGCGGCGAAGGAATCCTTTGCCGACGGCGGGGAATTCCACGACATATACACCTCGCGCGTTTCCGGCCTCAACCCCGGTTCCCGCTACGAGTACACCGTAATTCACGATGGTGACGGCAGTCAGCCCCGGCCCCTTTCCACCGACGGGGGCGGCAGCTTTGAATGTCTGATTTTTCCCGACTCCCAATCCAGCGACTACAGCGACTGGGAAAAGCTGGCCCAGGCCGCCGCCGAAAGACACCCGAACACAGCTCTCTTCATCAATATGGGGGACCTGGTTGACAACGGTGAACAATGCTCCCATTGGAAGGCTTGGTTTTCCTCCCTCCGGGGAATAATTGACAAAAAAATTTTCGTCCCGGTAATGGGCAACCATGAAATGTACGACCTCAATTGGAAGGTTCGCCAGCCACGGGCCTACCTGGCAAATTTTGCCGTCCCCGGCAACAACAGCCGGGTAAAATATGGCGCTAAGGATGCTGAAAATGACTTTGACCGCTGGTACTATTCCTTTGACTACGGCGATGCCCACTTTGTGGTGCTGAACACCCAGCAGCAGGAGCTGTCAGACCTGACGGAGGACGGCTCCCTGGCGGATGCCTTGTCCCGGCAGCAGGATGAATGGCTCAAAAATGACCTGACCGCCACCGAAAAACGGTGGAAAATAATCCTGATGCACAGGGACGTTCTCCGCTACGGAATTCACGACCGCCCCGAACGACAGCCGGGCATAGAAGAAACCGGCCGGCATTTTATGCCACTCTTCGAGGAATTCGGCGTGCATGTGGTTCTCACGGCCCACCTTCACACCTATCGGAACCGCGGACGCATTTACGACTTTGCTCACGCTGACCGGGGCCCACTGTACATTCTCACGGGAGTTGCCGGCAATGTCCGCTACCCGGGTTTGTGGATCGATCACCGCCTCGACAAAACCACCGCGCCTCAGCCTGAAACCGACAATTACCTGACAATGCAGGTAACAAGAGACAATATCACCCTGGAATGCTTTCTCCCCGATGGCACTTCCATCGACAAAATTGTGCTATAATGCGGTCTTCCGGAAATTGCAGGGCAATTTCCACCGGTTTGCATTCAACGGCTAAACACCGTTATAATTAAGCAACCCATTGAAAGATATGTATAATAAGGAGATTTCTATGCCTGAGCTTGTTAGGGAACACCTTAATCCCGCCTTCCTGTATGATGTGCTGATGCCGATCCTGGTCATCGCCCTGGCCGCATATATCGGAAAAAAACTCGATTCATTCCTGGCCCGCAGTTTCGCCAAAAACCGCCTGACTATCCTCGGCAGCGGCCAAAACTCCACTCCCTCTACCCTCGAAATCATTGTCCTGTCCATGAAGGGGCTCCCCGTAAATCTCTGCGTAGGCGTTGCCCTTTACTGGTTCGTTCGCTTCAGCACCCTGCCGGAATCAGTCGAGAAGCTGATAACCTGCCTGATTTTTACCAACATCGTCTACACCATCACCCGGACCATTGCCCGGGCCGCGGCTCAGATAGTGGACATCAACACCCGGGTTGACTCGGCCCCCAATGTAAAAAATTCCATTCTGGTGAACTGCGTAAGGTTCTCCATCTATATTGTCGGCACTCTGACGGTGCTGGAATACTACCAAATCTCCATCGCTCCCTTTATCGCCGCCCTCGGCGTCGGCGGCATGGCGGTGGCCCTCGGCCTTCAGGACACCATGGCAAACTTCTTCAGCGGCTTCCACATGCTCCTGAGCCGGCAGCTGAAGGTGGGCGAATACATTTCCCTCTCCAGCGGCGAGACCGGCCGCATAACTGATATCACTCTCCGCTATACCAGTATCATGACTGCTGACGGTAACGATATCCTCATCCCCAACGCCAAGCTGGCCAGCGCTGTAATCACCAACTTCAACCGGCCCAGCCCGGAAACCGCCATCATCATCCCCGTTGGTGTCAGCTATGCCAGCGACCTGACGCTGGTAGAAAGCGTTTCCAAGGACCTGACCCGGCAGGCTATGGCGGAGCTCGGCTTTCCCCTCATCAGCGAACCGGTAGTCCGCTTCTCCTCCCTGGGTGATTCTTCCATAAACTTCAATCTGATCGTAAAAACCGACAGACTTGACTCTCAGTCGCTTATCCGGCACACGATTATCAGAAATATCATAACCCGCTTCCGGGAAGAAAACATTGAAATCCCCTTCCCGGTCAGGCAGATAATTCATTGACCATCCACAAGTTATCCACTAAACACCGGGCTGGTTATCCACAACTGTGGATAACCAGCCACAGCTTGTCGACAAACTCCTGTTTTACGTCATTAACCAATAAACCAGCATCTGTAAAACCCAGTTAATATAAGGTTTTCTAACGACTGGATTTTTCCTGATACGGTGTATTAGGGGTTTTGTCTACAGTCTGGGGCTGGTTATCCACAACTGTGGATAACCAGCCAATTTTTATCCCCAATTTCAACTTCCCGCCTCTTGGGCCTCCCCTTCCTTTTCCCGTTTTTTCCCCCACTGATTTTCCACCAATTATCCACATCTCAGGGTGATCTTCCCACATTTACAGTGGAAAAGTACGGCAGGCTCATCCACAATATATTGTGTTTTTTACGCCCTTTTCCTTGACATACCACAATATGTAGTATACAATCAAAGCCGAATCGTCGGGGCGGGCTGTGTCGTCCCCTGGAAAAGAAAAGGAAGAATTTATGAGCAAAAAACCGGCTAACATCAGAAAAAGAAATGGCACTGTGGTGCCCTTTGACTTTTCAAAAATCCGCAACGCTATTGAAAAAGCAAATGCCGAATCCACCGATGAAACACTTACCGAAGACCAGCTTGATAAGCTCACCAGGGCGGTAATCAGGCAGATCTCCGCCGTAGAGACTCCTGGCGTGGAGTACATCCAGGACGCGGTAGAGCGGACGCTGATAAAAAAGAACCTCGCTTCTACGGCCAAGGCATACATCCTTTACCGCAACGCCCACACGCAGATCCGGGAAGCGGAAACCGACCTTATGGACATATACTACGAGCTTACCTACCGGTCGGCCAAAGATGCCAACATCAAGCGGGAAAACGCGAACATCGATGCCGACACCGCCATGGGCACCATGCTTAAATATGGTTCCGAGGGCTCAAAGTACTTCATCGACCACCGCATTCTCCCCAAGGATATCGCCGCTGCCCACATCAACGGGGATATTCACATTCACGACAAGGACTTCTATATGCTGACAGAAACCTGCTGTCAGATCGATTTAATCAAGCTGTTCAAGGGAGGTTTCTCCACCGGTCACGGCTGTCTCCGGGAGCCTAACGACATCCGGTCTTATGCCGCTCTCGCCTGCATTGCCATTCAGGCCAATCAGAACGAGATGCACGGCGGCCAGTCCATTCCCAACTTCGACTACGCCATGGCGGGGGGCGTTGTAAAGACCTTCCGCAAGCAGTACTTTGAGCGCCTGGCCGAATACTTTGCCATCACCTGCGGTTTATCCCTCGGCGATGCCCAGCTTCTCGCCAGAGCCATAAGGGACAATATCGGAGTCGATATCACCATCAGCGGCGCCGATGAGTTCCGGGCCGCCCTCGTAAATTGGCTACCTGCCCATCAGGCATCCAACGGCTTTCAGCCCATCAGCTCGGAGACGGTGGGCAAGGCTCACGACTTCGCTGCCGTCGCCGCCCTCGATTCCACCGACAAAGCCACCTTCCAGGCAATGGAAGCCTTTATCCACAATCTGAATACCATGAACTCCCGGGCCGGGGCCCAGGTGCCCTTCAGCTCCGTAAATTACGGCACTGACACCAGCCCGGAGGCCCGCATGGTCATCCGCAACCTGCTGAAAGCCACTGTTGCCGGCCTCGGCTCCGGTGAGCCATCCATCTTCCCGGTACAAATTTTCAAGGTGAAAGAAGGAGTCAACTATAATCCGGGGGACCCCAACTACGACCTTTTCCAGCAGGCGATTGAAACAAGCGCCAAGCGCCTGTTCCCCAACTTCAGTTTCCTGGACGCTCCCTTCAATCTCCAATACTACAAGCCCGGGGATTATAACAGCGAAATCGCCTACATGGGCTGCCGCACCAGGGTAATGGGCAACGTGTACGACCCCAGCCGGGAGGTTACCTGCAGCCGGGGAAATCTTTCCTTCACCAGCGTGAACCTTCCCCGCCTCGCCATTGAATCAAAGGGCGATATGGCTGTATTCTACGAAAGTCTCAATGAAGCGACGGCTCTCGTGGTCCGTCAGCTCCTCCACCGCTTCAAAATACAGTCCGCCAAGCTGGCCCGCAACTATCCCTTCCTCATGGGGCAGGGCATTTGGCTCGACTCCGATAGATTGGAGCCTGACGACAGGATTGCCGAAGTCCTGAAGCACGGTACCCTGACGATGGGTTTCATCGGCTTGGCGGAAACCCTGAAAGCCCTCATCGGCAAACACCACGGTGAAAGCAAAAAGGCCCAGCGGCTCGGTTTGGAAATTGTCGCTCATATGCGCAAGGCCATGGATGACGAGTCCAAGCGTACCGGTCTCAACTTCTCCCTCATCGCCACTCCGGCCGAGGGACTTTCCGGCCGATTCCTCCGGATCGACCGGGAACGCTATGGAGTCATTGAGGGAGTTACCGACCATGACTACTACACCAACAGCTTCCATGTCCCGGTTTATTTCCCGATTTCCGCCCTCCGGAAAATCCAAATCGAGGCTCCCTTCCACGCTCTCACCAACGGTGGTCATATCAGTTATGTAGAGATGGACGGTGATCCCTCCAAAAACCTCAAGGCCTTTGAGGCCATCATCAGAGCCATGCACGATGCCGGTATCGGCTACGGTTCAGTAAATCATCCGGTAGACCGGGATCCGGTCTGCGGTTATAACGGAATAATCGATAATGTCTGCCCCAAATGCGGACGCAGCGAAGCCGAACATCGCCAGCGGCTGATTATCCCCCGTATATGTTGCGGCGATTAAGAAAGGAAGGAATAAAATGAACATCAACGGAACCATCGTTACCGTCACCGGTATCGAGAATATCTCCCGGCGGGAAGTTATTGCTTACATTGACCGCATCAAAGAGCAGTCCCAGGAAGAAGTCACTGCTTTGGATATCAGCCTGGCTGACGATGGACAGGTTATCCTCGACTATCAGCTGAAGCCCCGGCAGTTCCAGCGGATCCGCCGGATCACCGGTTATCTGGTGGGCACCATCGACCGCTGGAACAACGCCAAGCGAGCCGAAGAAAGCGATAGGGTCAAGCATTCCCTGTCCGCTTAAAGGGTTGTTTTTCGACTTAGTCATCAGGGAAATTCCTGCAAGTTTTTCCCGAAGGACTACATCATACTATGGAAGATATTACGAAAGGGACTGCGAAAAATGATTGCTCATTTTTCACAGTCCCTTTTAATAAGTACAAGGGTGGTCAATATGAAAATCCGTCTCGCAGGTCTGGTTGACGACTCCATTGTCGATGGCCCCGGATACCGCTTCACCGTATTTGTTCAGGGCTGTCCCCATAATTGTCCCGGCTGCCACAACCCCCAGTCCCATGATTTTGGCGGAGGCTATGAAGAAGATACCGACGAGATATTTGCCAAAATAATTGCTAACCACCTGCTGCAGGGAGTAACCTTCTCCGGGGGAGAGCCTATGGAACAGGCCGTCCCCCTTTTAGCACTGGCCAGAAAAATCAAAGCCGCTGGTCTGGATCTCTGGATATATACCGGGTATACCTATGAGACCCTCCGGGAAAAAATATCCCGCCGGACCGACGATCCCCGTCAGCAGGAAAACAATGACGCCATCCGCCAGCTCCTTTCTATCGCCGATGTGCTGGTGGACGGTCCCTTCCTGATGGAGCAGCGGGATATCGAGCTTTGTTTCCGGGGCAGCCGCAACCAGCGGATACTTAACCTTAAAGAAATGAACCCCTGAGCCTCACACCACTATATGGCCCCTCTTCAGGTGCGCTTGAGCACTTAATAAGCGAAAAGGCAATCTCTAATCGATAAAGCCAGAAGACCGTAAAAATGTGCAGGCATTTTTACGGTCTTCTGGCTTTATCGATTTTACGATCACTTTTGATCATTTGTCCGGTTTTTGTCAGAAAAATCCGATCAATCTCACCCAGTTATCGTTTTTGTCCACTACATATTCCACCGCCAGAAAGTCGTGAAACTTGTACCGGAGGGCCGCCTCGCCTAAATGATCTCCCCGGCGGTATTCATAGCTTAACCGCCATTTTGGCTGGAAATCATAGGACAGGCCCCAGGTCAGATGCCTGCCGTGGAAATCATACCGCAGCTCTCCCCAGACATTCCTCCGCTTATCAAAGGCGTACCGATAGCCAGCATCAAACCGGACGGCGGAGTCCAGCGGGTAAATGTCCAGCTGACCGAAAAATTCATTTCTTCCGCTGGGCAGATAGCCTGCTCTGAGGCGGAACCTGATGCTTTTGTCCGAGCTGTAGCCGCTGGCTTTCTTCCGGCGGCCAATTTCTCCCCAGCCCTCGAGCCGCAGGTGATACCGCTCCGAATCGGTACGGCTCATAACGGTCAACCGTTCACCGCCGGTTATAGTTACCTTTGTTTTTGCCCGCAGGGCCTTCAGATCCGGCTCCCCGTCGAGGGAAAGGGCCAACATATCCGCCAGCTCCCTTTCGTGACGGCGGACAAAGGCCACCGGCACTCCCGTGAGAAAATTTACTTTTGCCTCGTATTTTTCCCGGAAGGCCAACAGCAAAAAATTTGGCAGCGTATCGGAGCGCATACAGAGATCAAAGGAACGGACTATTGGCACCCGGGGATAGACGGTGATCCTGACCTTGGAAACCCGGTCAGCCTCGATGTCATAGTCGGCCCGAAACTCCGGCAGCCGTTCATTCATGTATTCGTTCAGCTGCTTTTTCACCACGCCGTTTGTCCAGTTGGCCGCCGCCACCGGCAAACCGATGAGGCTGTCCCGGAAGACCGTCTCAATGCCCGCCAGATCCTGCTGAACGAGACTGGCAATTATCGGGGTGAGTCCTTCTGCTTCGGTGGATATTTCCAGGGAATCAATCGTGGCATCCCAGGGAGAAAGGGAGACGGCTACCTGCACTGTCTTCTCATTTCCCGGTTCAAGGCCGCAGCTGACTCCCGTAACGCTGTACCCGATGAGAACTTTGTCAAAGACGCTCCTGATTATCTCCTCGTTAGCCTTCCTCTTATCCGCGGCAGTTACGGAGTCCAAAGGCTGTCCCAGCAGGAGCTGACCGGCAATGGCCTCTACCGTGGTTTCCATCCGCTTCCGGACAGCGGAAGGAATGCTTTGACTGCTGAGGCTGGCTTTTACCATGTCCACCCTTTCCGCCGCCTGAACCGGCGATAAAAAGGCGAACAGCATCAGCAGGCACAGCCCGGCTATCCCCCTTTTAGGCCACAGGAAAAAGAGGGAGAGGAGCCTCGTCCTCTCCCTCTCGGGAACCTCATATTTATCTGCGCTTTTACAAGCAAATACAGCTTTCATTCTCTATCCCTTAGAAAGTACCGCCCATGCTGAAGTGGACACGGCCTCCCTGACTGCCATAACCATAGTCAAGGCGAACGGGACCCATGGGCGTGTTCAGGCCGATACCGGCGCCGACGCTCTGATGCCAGCCATCCGGCCAGCCACCGTCATCCCAGGCGCTGCCAAAGTCCGTGAAAATCGCCAGGTCAACCTTCTTTACCAGGGGGAACCGATACTCCAAGGTTCCGTAGAAGGTGTGATCCCCGCGGAACTGGTCGTCCCGGTAACCACGGAGGCTGTTCTGACCGCCGATGCGGTATTCATTTGACTCGGGGATATGACCGTTGCCCCAGCCGTAAGCGGCGTGGAAAGCCACCACCTGGGCATGGCCCACCTTGAAGTAGTGCTGGTCGTCATAGGTATATTTCTGATAATTGAAGTCCGCCCCAAATCCGGCAAATTCCAGCTGGAGGCTCTGGCGGCTGCCCCGCTGGGGATTGTGGATATTGTCCCGGGTGTCAGTTACATGGTCAATGATGATAGCCCGGGTTGTGCCGAAATTATCCTCGATCCATTGCCGGTCGTTGCCGCCGTTCCTTTCGCCTTCCTTATGCTCCACATAAGAATCCTTCCGGTTCCGGAGGGTGATATAGTTGGTGACATATTCAGACTGGGGACGGCTCACAGTAACTTCGCCGCCGCTGTACTTACGCATATATTCTTCAATCTTGTGGCCACGGGTATTGTAATCGTAGTACCGATAAGTCCGGTTGTAGACACTGAGCCCGATGGCCGTTTCATGGCGGTCCAGCCAGGGCTTGTTGTACATGAAGCGCCAGCCGTGGGCGTCATCGTCTTCACCGGACATTTCAAAGATCGCGTTGATGGAATCGCCCCGGCCCAGGAAGTTGCGGTCGCCGACACCCAGGAGGCCGATGATACCGTCCCGGCTGGAGTAACCGACACCCACGGTGAAGGTACCGGTCCGCTTTTCGACCACATCGATTTCCAAAACCACGGAGTTCAGCTCTGTCCCCGGGTTCAGCTTCATGTTGACGTCTTCAAAATATCCGAGATTGTATATGCGCTCCATGCCGCGGCGGGCCAGCTTGGCATTGAAGGGCTCCCCCGGCTTCTGGCGCATTTCCCGCAGAACCACCTTGTCCTTGGTCTTCTTGTTGCCCTTGACCATATAGCCTTCCAATACGCCCTCGTTAATGGCGATCTTCAGCTTGCCTTCCTTGTCAATATCCAGGTTGCCGATTTTAACGAGGATGAAGCCGTCCTCATGGTACTTGGCATCGATAGCCTGAACATCCTCATGGAGCTGGCGGGTATTGAGGACCTTGCCTTCCTCGGCTTTAATCATATTGCGGAGGGCTTCCGTTGACTGAACGGTGTTGCCCACGATCTCCAAGCTGTTAAGGCGGGGATTTTCCATTACATGATATGTAATGACCACCCCTTCCGGCACTTCCTGAAGGGTGGGGTAAAGGTCGTAAAAATAACCGGTGTTGTAAATGGCGTCCCGGTCCTTTTCTACCGAGGCCAGAGTGTAAATATCACCGGGGCGGGAAAGAACCGCCTGACGGGCATAGGAAGCAGTTTCTTCGCTGATCCCTTCAATATCCACTGCCACGATGGTGCGGCCTGCGTACCGGCCCAGACCGGAATTGACCGCTTCCTCATTCGGGCGGGATTTCACCCAGGTATCAACCGTCTGATTCTGCGGGGCCGGACGGTCTTCACCGGCGGCAACTACGTTGGAGGTCTGCTCGCCCCCCTTGCGGTTTATTGCCTGAGAAATAATGTCGTCCCCCGGCTCTGCCACTTCTGTCTGATCCACCGGCTGGGGAATACCCTCTTTTCCCTCCTTCAGGAACTCGTCTATCCCGCTGTTATCGATGCGGTTTATCCCGGCAGAGCTGCCGGGTACGATCTGGGGAACCTCTTCCCCTTTACGGTCGAAAGCGATGGCCTCCCGTAGACTCTGTTTCTCCTCTTCGGTGCGCTCAGACTCTATCTTACCAGACTTATTTTCTTCCTCCAGGGCGGCCCTCACCGCGGCGGCCAGCTCCGGATCTTCCGGTTCATGGGTGGCCTGAGGCGCCGTATCGGCATTGCCGGCCGGCTGCGAGTCAGGGGCCGCAGCGGCTGGCACCGGCAGAAGCGTAGTTGCGGCCAGAGCTACCGAGCAGGCCAGCTTTCCCAGTCCAAAGAACTTCTCCGTACTCAAAATATTACCTCCTGTTGCCGAATTCCCATCGGCTGTATCGGGGTTTTTGCGAAAATAATATATCGGTTTATTCTAGCATAGAATAAGCAGTGAGTAAACTGCTCCGCAAAATATTATTTTTCCGCCCGCAGCCGCTCCCCCTCTGCCTCCACCCGATAAAAGGCAGCATACATAGTGGGCAGGACCAGCAAGGTCAGAGCCGTGGCCACAAAGAGTCCGGCGGCGATGGAAACAGCCATGGGCCCCCAAAAGGCGGAGGTCATCAGGGGCACCATGCCGAGAATCGAGGTACCGGCGGTGAGCATGATGGGCCGGAAGCGGATGAGGGCCGAGCTGATTATGGCCTCGTACCGGGGCAGTCCCTCCGCCTCGTGCCGTTGAATCTGGTCGATGAGGATTATGCTGTTTCGGGCAATCATCCCGGAAAGGGAGAGGATACCCAGTATGGAAACAAAGCCCATGGCCTTATCAAAGGCCAGCATCCCCAGGGTAATCCCGATAAAGCCCAGGGGAATGGTGAGAATTGTCATTGCCACCGTCTTGAAATTCTTCTGTAAAAATACCAGCAGGGAGAGGATGACGATGAGCATCCCCGGCAGCGGCTCGCTTATAAACTTTATGGCCTTTTCGCTGTCTTCCAACGCGCCCCCGGCTACTATGCGGTAGCCGGCAGGCAAATCCCCGATGATACCCCGGCATTTTTCCAGGGCGGCCTTGGTGGCGTCATTGGCCGTACCTCCATGAATATTTGCCTGAACGGTGATGGTAGGCAGGCTGTCCCGCCGCCAGATAACCCCGTCTTCCAGCCCGAGGGTTATCTTTGCCAGCTGCCCTAAAGGCACATAGCCCGCCGAGCCCAGATAAACCGGGAGCTGCTCCAGGGAAGAAATATCCCGGCGGTCCTGCTCCGGCAACCGGACCTGAATATCTATCGTTCGATCTCCCCGGTAATATTGGGCGCAGGCGGCTCCGGTAATCTCGCTGTAGATAGTCCGGGCAATATCCGCGCCGCCGATCCCGATCTGCCGCAGCTTGTCCTGATCCAGCTCCAGCCTGATGACCTTGGCCTTTTCATTCCAATCCATATTTATTTCAAAATTATTGGGATCCGAAGCCACCACGCCAGCCACCCGGCCGGCGATTTTCCGCACTTCATCCCGGTCATAGCCGCTCACCCTCAGCATGACGGGATAATCGGCAGGCGGCCCCGTCTGAACGGTCTGCATGGAGGCCCGGACATTGGGAAATTCCTCGTTCAGCACCCGATCAAGATCCTCCTGTAAGGACTTTCTCGCCGCCACATCCTTTGCCACCAGGACAAACTGGCCGTAAGTGTCGTCCGGCAGCACTGAATCAACGGTCAGCACAAACCGGGGAACGCTGCGGCCCAGATAGCCGCTGAAGGATTCCAGCCGCTCCTGCTGCTCCGGTTTTTGCAGGATCTCGGTAAAGCGAGCCATTTCCGCCGCCACCGCCTTTTTGGAGGAGCCCGCCGGCAGCCGCAGGGACAGCAGCAGCTCCGGTCGAAGGCTGGGAGGGAAGAATTCCTGCTTAACGAAATTCAGTCCGTATATCGACAGAAAAAACAGTACCACAGCGGCCGCCAGCACCGAAAGGCGATGGGCCAGAAAAATTTCCAATATTTTTCTGAACACCATGTAAAATCTGGTTTTGAACATGGGGTTGTCCAAGGTGGTTTCTTCCTTTGCCTCCCCGGCTTGCACATCCCCGTTCCCTGCTTCTTTTTTGATCAGGATCGAGGCGAGAAGAGGCGCCACCGTAACCGCCACGATCAGAGACAGCAGCAGGGTGGTGGTGATAACCGGAAACAGATCCTCGCAGAACTCCGCCGCATTGCCCCGGCTAAAGGCCACTGGAATGAACCCGGAGCAGGTTATCAGCGTCCCAAAAAACATGGGAGTGGCCGCTTCCCGAAACATCGACGATGCCGCCTTTGCCCGGGAAAGTCCCTGCTCCATCTTCAGGCTCATCATCTCCACGGCGATTATCTCATCGTCCACCAGCAGTCCCAAAGCTACCACCAGAGCCCCCAGAGACACCTTGTGCAGATCGATGCCCAGGGCATACATGACGCAGAAGGTTCCCAGGAGCACCAGAGGTATACAGATGCCGATCACCAGACCGGTACGAAGTCCCAGGGACAGCAGACTCATAATGAGGACGATGACTACCGCCTCCCGCAGAGAGGAAACGAAATCAGCGATGGATGCCTCCACCACCGCCGGCTGATCCGCCACCCGGTCCACGGCCAGCCCCACCGGAATATCCTCCCTGACCCGGCCCATCAATTCTGTCAGGTCTTCCCCCAGCTGAAGGATATTGCCGCCGTTTTCCATGGACACGGCGATGCCCACCGCCGGCTGGCCGTTGAAATACATCCGGTCGCTTCCCGGCTCGGCAGCCCGGCGTTCCACCCGGGCCATGTCTTCCACCCGGAACACTTTTCCCCCGGCGCTGACGGGAGATTTTTTTATGGCTTCCAGATTTTGGAACCGGCCTGAAGCCCGGATGTAAATATTGTCTGTCTCCGTGTCCAGCATCGCCGCCGGAGCCACCACATTCTGGGACTTTAGCTGGTCCGCCACTTCCAGGGGGGAGATCCCCAGGGCGGCCAGCTTTTCCCGATCCACCTCAATGTAGATTTTTTCCGTCTGGTCCCCTACCAGCTCAACCCTTTGCACATTGTCAAGCTGAAGGATCATCCGGCGGATCTTCTCCGCCTCCTCCCTCAATTCCTCCAGACTGTAGCCCTCTCCGGTGACGGCGTAAATCGAGCCGTAGACATCATCAAACCGGTCATTGTAAAAGGGGCCCAGCACCCCCTCCGGCAGCTCGGTCCTTACGTCTTCCCCCAGACCTCTCACGTCACGCCAGGAAGGTCGGATGATCTCCTTGGGCGGAGACTCTTTCAGGTAAAGGTAGATCACGCTGCTTCCCGGCCTGGTGACGCTCTTGATGTAATCAAGGGACGGCAGGGAAGAAAACTTCCGTTCCAGCTTATCGGTGACCTGCTCCTCCATCTCCGCCGCCGTCGCCCCGGGCCAGGCCGCCGTGACAATCATGGTCCGGATAGCATAGGCCGGATCTTCCATCCGGCCCATTTTAAAGAAGGAAAAAATGCCGAACACCGCCGCCACAGCCACAAAATACCAGATTATCACCCTGTTTTTGAGAGACCACTCGCTGAGATTTATCATGGCTTTTTCTCCGAATAATCGCGAGTCGCTACCGGCTCATCGTCCCGCAACCGATGAACGCCTTTTACTACTACCTGCTCCCCGGCCCTGATGCCGCTGATCCTCACCTCATCCTTGAAGGCGGCGTTTATCTTCACCGGCACCCGGACAGTCCTGCCCTCACGAACTACCCAAACCTGGGGCGAGCCGCTGTCCTGGTACACAGCGGAAAGGGGAACGCTGAATCCCGCCGTTTCCCCGGACATCTCCAGGTCAAGTCCCGGCAGTTCAACGGAGGCGGTCATGCCCAGGGCCATCTTCTCCGGCGGCTGATTTATGGCCACCCGGACCCGGTAAGTACCGGAGACACTGTCCGCCATGGGAGCAATCTCTCTGACGGTTCCCTCTGTCTTCCGGTCGTTATCGTCCGCCCAAAGGAAAACAAGGGCCCTGTCTCCAGCCTTTACAGCGGAAACCCGGTTTTCCGGCAGATTTATTTCCGCTTCCAGTTCATCTGTTCCCACCAGGGTGAGAATATTCTGACCGGCCGCCACCACCTGCCCGGCCTCGGCCTGGATATCCGCCACCACGCCGTCCCGGTCCGCCTTTAATTCCGTGTAGCCCAGGGCATTGTCGGCCTCGGCCCGCTGCGCCTCAGCGGCCGCCAGGGCAGCCGAGGCGCTCTCGTACTCGGTCCGGTAGCTGTCAAAGGCCATCCGGCTGACAGCCCCCTTCTCCACCAGGGCAGAGTATCGGTTGTAATTGGCTTCTGCCAGACCATATAAAGTCGCCGCCCGGTTTACGGCGGCCTCCGCTTCCCGGACCCTCTGCCCCAGATCCTTCGGGTCGATGGTCAACAGGACATCGCCCCTTTCCACCCTGTCCCCCACATTGACAAGCCGATTGTTTATCTGACCGGCTACCTGGAAGGACATCCTCGTCTCGTAACGCCCCCTGATAGTGGCGGCAAACCGGCCAACCGCCGCTTCCTGCGGGCTGCCGCCCGCCCTTATTACAGCCACCACCCGCTCCCGGGGGATCTCTGCCTTATCCTTGCCGCAGCCACCCGCGAACAGGCCGAAGCAGGCTACCGCCAGCAGAGCGGCCGCTTTTAGGGCTCGCTTCTCCATCTCTTTCACCTCAATCAACCTTGTCCAGCCCTGTAAATAAAAGAAAAGCAGGAGAAAACTCCTGCTGGCTTTGCTCAGGCGTCCTCTCTTCCAAAGGAACGGCCCCTGTTCAATTCTTTTTTTGCCTGCTCAAGGATGTTCAGCGCGCTGCCCACATTGCCGATGAGATTATCAAAAACCGAGTTGGCATAATTATCGGCATTCTCCTGTAGCTGGTAAGCATCCTTCATAGTCCGCTCTTTTATTTCCTTCTCCTGGGCCAGGGCCTGCTCCACGATCTGGCGGGCCCTGGCGTCGGCCTCCTGCTTTACGGCAGACTCATCCACTATCTTGTTGGCATAGGCCCGGGCCTCACCGACGATGCGGTCGGCCTCCTCCTGGGCCCGGGCCAGCATATTATCCCGTTCGCCGACGATTTCGGCGGCCCGTTTCAGTTCATTGGGGAGCTCGTTTTTCAGGTCATCGATGAGGCGGATCAAATCAATTTCCTCGATAAGGCACTTATTTGTAAACATCACATGCTTGCTGGATGCGATAAGATCCTCAATTTCATATAAAATATCACTGACTGCCATTTCTTTCCCTGCTTTCACTAATTATCAAACATTAAAGCGGCATTTCCTGCCGGCGTTTCGCCAGTGCCCTGGCTACACACTCCGGCACCAGATCGCCGTATTGCCCCCCAAAGGTAAAAATCTCCCTGATACAGGAACTGCTTACGAAAGCGTACTCCTGGCGGGTCAGCATGAACACCGTGTCGATATCCGGCGCTATATGCTTCAAGGTCTGGGCCTGGGTAATCTCGTATTCGTAATCCGTTACCGACCGAAGTCCCCGGACGATTACCGTGGCCCCCACTTCGTGGAGGTATTCCGGCAGCAGTCCGGAAAAGGAAGTGACCGTGAGATTGTGAATGTGGGCGGTCGCCTCCCGGATAAGCTGCACTCTTTCCTCCACGGAGAAAAAGGGCTCCTTCCGGATATTGTGAAAAACCCCCACAATAACCTGATCAAACACCCTGGCTGCCCGTTCAAAAATATCTACATGGCCGTTGGTCACTGGATCAAAGCTGCCGGAGCAAACTGCCTTCGTCATCTATACATCCTCATTTCTGACTGCTGCTCTCGCCAGCAGCAGGATCTTTGTGGTCTTGCCATAGCGGAGTTCCCGGATCACTTCCAGCCCCTCCGGCGGAAGAATCTCTTCTCCGGCCGCCACCTCGGCGCAGATCACGCCGCCCTCATCCATGAGCCCGCCCCTGGCCAGCAGCTCCAGCGCCCTTTCCGTCAGCCCCTTCCGGTAAGGGGGATCGGAAAAAACCAAATCGAAACGGCGGCCCTCGGCACTCAGGCGCTCCAAAACCGCCAAAACGTCGCCCCTTATTACCTCCAGCCGCTCCGAAAGGCAGGTAATCTCCCCATTCTCCCTGATGAGCCGGCCGGTGGACTTGTCGACAGCCACCGCCGAATCAGCCCCTCTGGACAAGGCTTCCAAGGCCAGGGCCCCGGTGCCGGAGAAAATATCCAGTACCCGGCGGCCGCTGATCATCTCCCGAGAGCTCAGAACCGAAAAAAGCGACTCCTTTATGCGATCGGCCGTGGGGCGCGTGCTCGTTCCCCTCAGGGTTTTCAACCTGGTCCCCCGGGCGCTTCCAGCAATGATCCGCATCCTCTCCATCTCCTGCCGAACACCGTCGTCTACTCCTCCGGCTTACAATCCGTGATATTATATCATGAATCATAAAGTAAGGAAAGAAAAAAATACAGGGCTACGGCTTTTGGAAGAATCAAAAGCCGTAGCCCTGTTTATAAAATTTTGCCGACAGACCTTCGGTCGAGTACGGCCCGGTCTCAGAAGAAAAATTCAACTGCCCCGTAAACCCGGTGAAGTTTATCGTCATCCCCATTTGCGTTGGCATTGGCATTGAAATAAATCACGGAACCAATGACATTTTTGGCCAGGGCCGCCTCGGCTCCTATCTCCAGGCCATGATAGCCCCGCTGGGCGCCATCGTAGGTGGGGGTGATTACGGCCAGGGCGCCAAGCTTCCGGTAGGCCACCCAAGCCCCGTAAGAACCGGGCCGATCAACCTCCGCTCCCCGATATTTCAGCTCTACGCTGTAGGCATCATCATCCTTGTCCAGATCCACCAGCTCGAAGTTCTTGTCCCCAAGGTTTTTGGCATATGCTCCGGTGAGAGCCAGCTTATCATTAAATTTATAGCCAATGCCTGCTTCAATGATCTTGGCGTCCTCAACTTCCATACCAATGCTGTCGCTGATACCACCGCCGTAATTCAACTGGTGATAGGCCGCGCCCCAGGTAAATTTCTTCTCCTGGTCGCCGAAAACCTCAACGCCCAAGTAATTAGTAGTTTCATCGAGAGCAGCAAGATCCTCGTCAATCTGATCCATGGCAAAGCGGCCGCCGCCCAGGGCGACATTCACGTTGCCGCCGTTGTAGACAGCCTGAACTCCGGAGAAGCGGCCATCCCACATCATGCCGCCGTCAAAGTTGGAATCGTACTGGATCTTGCCAAGCTTCACGGTGAACTTACCGTACTCCCCTTCTGCCCACAGGCGATCCACCAGTACCGAGCTGACATCCTTGCTGGTTTTAAGATTGTTATCATCGGTGTAGTCGATACGGGTCTTGACGGTCCAGTTTTTGTTGACCTTCATCTCCGGCTCCAGCCGCAGGATAAGACCATTGCCGGTTTCCTTTCTCTCTCCCCTGTGATGATCGGCGGTGAACTCGTACTTCAATTCGCCCTGCCACTTTACATTGTCGACTTTTCTCTCCAGGGCGGCTACCCGGACTCCCAGACTGTTCAGTTCATCGGCGAACTCGGCGGCCAGCTTGTCCAGCTCCGGGCTGTTTTGACCCTTCGCCATGGCCTTTGCCACCATCTGGGCCATTTCGTAGCGGGTGATTTCCTGAGCCCCACGATAGGTTCCGTCTCCATAGCCGTCGATCACGCCGTCAGCGGCCAGCTGAGCCACCGCCTCATAGGCCCAGTGATCTGCCGGAACATCGGAAAAGGGATTTGCCGCCGCAAAGGCAGGGCTGGCCGCTCCCATAAGGAAAGCCGTGGTCAGAGCCGGTAATAAGCTTTTTTTCATGTTTGAAACTCCTCCTGAATATTTTCCTTTCAAAGACTTTTGAAAAAACTTCGGCAGATTTTCTCCCGGAATCGCCTCAGGAGTATCCATGTTTTCTTCAATGCGATTACAAAAAAATCTATCCGGATTATATCATTTGTTAATTATACACACAATATTTTTTATCATAAGCAAAATTATAATGACACTATGATATTGATGCTATGGAAAATACCACCTGCTCTTTCCTCCCTCTTTGCAAAGATCAACGATATAGATACCGGTTCCACCCTGTCACCTGACGCCGAATCCGCTGCTTACTCCGATGAAGCGGAAATATATTTTAGCCGTTACAACCAAAGTGTGCGTGTCCAGCTTGCATTATTCCTCTGTATAATATATAATGTGCGAGATTATCTTTATTTTATTCTTATGTAAGGAGATGCGTTATGTCCGGTTTATTCAAAGCATGGAATTCCATTAACCTGGTATTCCGAATCGTCTGCGGTCTCATTATCGGTACCGCTCTCGGCGTCATGGTCCCCAACAGCCTGTCCGTCGTACTTCTCTTCGGCACGCTTTTCGTAGGTGCCCTGAAGTCCATCGCCCCCATTCTCGTATTTGTCCTGGTCATCAGCGCCCTCTGCCGCAAGAGCAGCAACGGCGTCGGTTCCCGCTTCAAAACTGTCATCGGCTATTACACCGTAAGCACCTTCGCCGCGGCTCTGATTTCCGTCGTGGCCAGCTTCCTTTTCCCGGTGAGCCTCCAGCTTACCGATACCGTCAAGCAGGCCGCTCCGGCCGGCGTCTCCGAGGTTCTCATCACCCTGATGAAGAACGCCGTGTCCAATCCGGTGGGTTCCCTCGTGAACGCCAACTACATCGGTATTCTCGTCTGGGCCATCATCATCGGCCTCGCTCTGAAGGAATATGCCAGCGAGCCTACCGCCAACATGATGGGAGAGGTAGCCGAAGCCATCGGACAGACCGTCCGCTGGGTCATCAGCTTCGCTCCCTTCGGTATCATGGGTCTCGTCTATGATTCTGTTTCCACCAGCGGCATGAGCATTTTCACCGACTATGGCAAGCTCCTGCTGGTTCTGGTGGGCAGTATGTTTATCATGGCCCTCGTCTTAAATCCCCTGATCGTCGCCCTGTCCTTGAAGCAGAATCCTTATCCCCTGGTTTTCCGCTGCATCCGGGACAGCGGTCTTACCGCTTTTTTTACCCGTTCTTCGGCCGCAAACATTCCCATCAATATGAACCTTTGCGAGAAGCTTGGCCTGAACAGGGATCACTACTCCGTTTCCATTCCTCTGGGAGCGACCATCAACATGGACGGGGCAGCTGTTACCATTACGGTTATGACTTTGGCGGCAGCCAACACCTTGGGAATCGCGGTTGACTTCCCATCCGCCGTCATCCTGTCCGTCCTGGCTACCCTCGGCGCCTGCGGCGCTTCCGGCGTGGCCGGCGGCTCCCTGCTCCTGATTCCCATGGCCTGCTCCCTCTTTGGTATTTCCAACGATATTGCCATGCAGGTGGTGGCCGTAGGCTTCATCATCGGCGTCATTCAGGACTCCGTTGAAACTGCCCTCAACTCCTCCACCGATGTTCTCTACACCGCTACGGCAGAGTTCAAGGAACGCATCGACAATGGCGAGAAGATCGACCTTGCGGAGATTGCTTCCCGGTGATACCCTTTAATGCCTCCCCTGTAGGGAAGCCTGTTAAATAGAGACGGCTTGACCGTCTCTATTTTTTTGCCTTTATTCCTGTTTTTACGCCCGGCGTATCCCCCTGATGAGCAGACCGGTCATTACCAGCAGCAGCGCCACCGCCGTCCCGGTCCACATGGTAAAGGGCCCGCCCAGGTACCAGCTGCCCAGCTGATAGATTATGAGGGACACCACATAGGCGAAGAGGCACTCGTAGCCGATGGCAAAGGCCGCCTCCCACTTTGAATCCAGCTCCGCCACGATGGTGGCCATAGCGGCAAAGCAGGGGGCACAAAGGAGATTGAAGGCCATAAAGGAATAACCCACCAGCTTGCTACCGCCGAAAATCGCCACCAGGTCTCCCAGATTTTCCCCGGCTTCTACCATCTCCAGTGCTTTCTCCCCGTCGCCGATGGAGGACAGCACCCCCAACACTCCTACGATATCCTCTTTCGCGGCCAGGCCCAGCAAGGTGGCCACCACCGCCTGCCAGCTGTCAAAGCCGCAGGGTGTAAAGATCCAGGCAAAGAGAGTTCCCACATCACGGCAGAGGCTGTCCTCCAGAGACTCGATCATGCCAAAGCCTTCGTCTCCAAAGCCAAAGCTGGCCATGAACCATACGAGAATACTAACGAAGATGTAGATGGTCACCACTTTTTTGGCATAGGATTCCAGTTTCATCAAGATACTTTGCCGGACATTCTTCCAGCTGGGAAAATGATAATCCGGCAGCTCGATGACAAAGGGCGTCGGGGCCCCGGCAAAGGCAGTAAACTGCTTCAGGATAATGCCGGTCACAATTACCGAAACGATGCCCAGTGCGTAGGCAGAAAAAGCAATATATCCGTTGTTGTCAAACAGCGCTCCGGTAATCATGGCGATGAGCGGCAGCTTTGCTCCGCAGGGCATAAAGGTTACCGACATGATGGTAAGCCGGCGGTCCCGGGGATTTTCAATGGTTCTGGCCGCCATGATTCCCGGTACGCCGCAGCCCGTTCCCACTAACATCGGAATGAACGACTTACCGCTCATGCCAAAGCGGCGGAACAGCAGATCCAGCAGAAAAGCGATCCTGGCCATGTAGCCGCAGTCCTCCAGAATGGCCAGAAACAGGAACAGCACCATCATCTGGGGCATGAAGCCGAGAATGGCTCCCACGCCGCCGATGATACCATCGCAGATAAGACCAACCAGCGCCTCAGAGACCCCTGCTGACTCCAGAAAATCTGCTACAGGGGTCTTTATCCATTCCTCTACAAAGACATCGTTTGTGAAATCAGTAACCCACTGTCCCACCGTGGACACGGAAACTCCATAAACAACCGCCATTACCAAGGCGAATATGGGAAGCCCCAGCACCTTATTGGTGACAAACTTATCCACCTTTGCGGAGAAGGATTCCTTCCCCTCCGCCTTCCGGCGGATCCTCGCCGTCAGCTCCGTAACGTAATCGTAACGGGCGCTGATAATAATGCTTTCCCGATCGTCGTCCAGCTCCTTTTCCAGCCGGCTGATTACCGCCTCGGCCCGGGCCTGGGTTTCTCCCAGGACGAGATTATCTATGATCACCGAATCCCCTTCCAGGAGCTTCAGGGTCGTATAGCGGCGGAGCCTGTCCTCGACACCCCCTTCCCGTTCGCTGGATATAAGCTCGGACATCTCCTGGAGGGCCCGTTCTATCCGGCCGGGAAATTCTATGGCCTTTGGTGTGATGTTTTCCTCAGCCGCTTTGATTGACGCTGCGATGAGCCCCTCCAGATTCGTTTCCTTCAGGGCGGAGATCTCCACCACCTGACAGCCCAGCTGCCGCTGGAGACTATCCACATCTATTATATCTCCCCGGGCGTTCACCACATCCATCATATTCAGGGCGATAACTACCGGCAGCCCCAGCTCCAGCAGCTGGGTAGTGAGATAAAGGTTCCTCTCAATATTTGAGGCATCCACAATATTGATGATGACCTCGGGCTTTTCCCTGACCAGATAGTCCCGGGTAATAATTTCCTCGGCAGTGTACGGCGACAGGGAGTAAATGCCCGGCAGGTCCACGATCTGAATGTTGTGGTTTTTTCGGTAAGAGCCCAGCTTCTGTTCTACCGTGACACCGGGCCAGTTGCCTACTACCTGATTCGTGCCGGTGAGAGCATTGAAAAGCGTTGTTTTACCGCTGTTGGGATTTCCTGCCAGAGCCAGCCGGATTTTTTTACTGTTCATGTTATCCTCCTCAATGACAGCCGCAGCCGGAACAGCCGTCGCAATTCTGCCCCACACAATTAAGACTATCAGCGGGGGCCACCTCGATCATTGCCGCGTCTTCTTTTCTCAGGGACAGCTCATAGCCCCGCACGGTGAGCTGCAGCGGATCGCCCATGGGCGCCGCCTTTCTGATAACCACCCGACAGCCCCGGGTAAGACCCATATCCATGATCCGCCGCTTCATCGCTCCTGTTCCATGAATTTTGACAATTCTGACCGTAGTCCCGATACTCGTATCTTTAAGGGTATCCATCTCTATTCTTCCTTTCCGTAGGCACCTGACCAATTGATAATGATTATTATATTTAGCACAGCTGATCCTGTCAAGCATTTTTGAGAAAAAATCTCAATTG